>JBAWVI010000007.1:0-15913 GCA_037147375.1 archaeon
TAAAATGGATTTTGTGTTACTGGATCTGCATTTAAAGATATAAATAAGAATGATAAAAAGATTATACTTAATACTAAAATAATATATCTTACTTTCATACTTATATAGATATATAAAGGGTTTAAAAATATAACTATAAATTATTAACTAGAAAAAGTAAATAAAAAACCTTTGAGATAAACTCAAAGGTAACTTTATTTATGGGAACGTATGAGTATACAAATCGCTCTGAACCCAATTAGAAGTTGCATATACTGTTAAATAATTAGGATCCCCATAATCTTCTGTTTCCATTATAGCTCTTGCCTTGAAGTTTGTTGGTTGATTAATCCATATTGGTCCTGTGCTATTATAATTCCAACCATCACAAACTAAGTGTCCATTGAACAATCCAACTGGTTCGCTACCATCCATTGTGTAACAAATTGTTGAACCAGGTGTTGGTGAAGTAAATGTTACATATGAACTTAAATAACTTGCACTTGGAGCTGCAGGTTTAGGTATTCCATTTGCACAAATTATTGAAGTATATCTTTGACCTACTCCATGCTGTCCCCAATTAGTAAACTGATTACCATATGCTACAGGTCCATTACAATTAAAATTACCTTTAACATATTGTAAATTTGGCTCGAAAGGTGCAGCTACAAATGTAAGACCATGATTTTGACAAAATAATTCTCCAACTGATGGCAACTTAGCTAATTGATCATCTGGATTATAAGTTTGAGAAAGACCTAACCAAACCTGATTATAAATTACTGTATGTAAAGAATTAGATAAATTATTTGTACATGTAGTAAATCTAATGTCCATTGGAGAATTAGGAGTTTCATCACCACATCCTGTTGGTACTCCACCTGTATATGTTAATTCATAAACAGGTACACTTAAAATATTACAACGGTCCATAATATAATTTTCAGTCATTATACTGCTTGCAGTATATCCTGACTTAAAACCAACTGCTTTCACTTGTGTATCACCAGTTAAGGTTATTGCACCACTATAGATTGGTGCACCAGGTGCTGGAACTTGCATAGGAGTTGATCCATCAGTTGTATAACGTATTTCTGCACTATTTGTAATTGAACTTATACTTACATCAAGTGGAAGTACATAAGTTCCTCCTGTTGGACTAGCAGTAGGTAGTGCACATTTAAGTGTATAAATCTTAGTCATGATTCCACTTGGATTCATTGGTGATAAACATCCAATTGCCTTTAAAGTTTTTGTTCCTGTAATAGGAATTGCGCTTACATATTGAGTTGATGAACAATTAGGATCTGTTCCATCAAGTGTATAGTGGACTATTGCACTTGGTGTACTACAACTTAAAGTTACTGATTGGTCATTATAGTATATACCACTATTTAGACTTGCAGTTGGTGTTGCAACAGTACCTACATTATTAATTGTCCATGTACTATCTTTATATGCTGAATTTGCAGCATTACTATCATTAGTTGCTGTAAATCTTAATCTATAAGTTCCAATTGTATTACATCTAAATGGAGCATAACTTAATGTTGATGGAGCTAAATTAGTTCCAAGAGTAATACTTGGTGCATAAACACTATTATATGCACAATTAGAGGTTGAAAAACCAGTGGAGTCATCTTTAACATCCACTTTTAATGTATATCTTACTGTTGACGCATTTTCTAATGTATTTACATCAACATTGAAATCAGTATTTAAAGTTGTTGATCCAGTTGTTGGAGTTACATTTATTTTCATTGGAGTTGGTGGTGTAAGCACAAATGAAGCTGCTACTGTTATATTTCCTTGAACATTTGTATCTGTTCTTGGATTAGCTGTTGAACCATCACTCCACTGATTAAAATCATAACCTGTGTTTCCAACTGCAGTTACTGGAGTTCCAGAACCACCCTTAGCAACTGTTTGTGGAGAAACACCACTTATTGTACCATTTGGACCTGCTGTGTATGTTAAAGTATAATTTACACCCACGTTTTTAACAAAGGTTATACGTATCCAATGATTACGATCAACTGCATAAAATGTATATGAATTTCCTAAGTGACCAAATGATTGTACGGTTCCATCTACATTTACTTCACCTATAAGATAACCTGGATTTGCAGACCATGTAAATTTTTGATCATTTCCAGCAGGAACTAATACTTGACCACTAGGAATTATTGTACCGCCCACTGTACCGTCACTAGGAAATGTTCTAACAAATGCAAAAATAGTATAATCTGCTGGTGGAGTTGGATCTTCAATTCTACAAGTTACATCAATTGTATGATTTGCTTGTACATTAATAAAATCATAAGTTAATGTAGGAGATATTACTTCACTCCCATCTACCATTAATGTATCAATCTCATAACCTGTATCAGGGATAATTTTATATGATTGATCATTACCTTCATTAACATCTGTTGCACCTAAAGGAAATATTGTACAATTAGGACCAGCTGTTGATTTGATTGTATATGTATTTGTTGGTGAACCAACTAACTTGAATGTTGCATGAATTGTATGATTTGATTGTATATCAGTAAATGGATACGGGTTAACTACTGTCGTAGATGTACCATCAATATAAAGTTTATTAATTTCGTAAGTTACGTTAGGTGTGATTACATATGATTGATTATCACCTTGATTAACAGTTGTAACACCAGGTGGTGTTACTGTACCATTAGGATTTTGTGTTGCAGTTATAGTAAAAGTTCCTAAACAATTTGATATGTTTAAAGTACAATTCGAATTACATGAAAGGGTACCTCCACCATTATAACCTTCAGTGGCACAATCATAAGGCCCAAATAATAATCCATCACATTTTTCTCCAGGATCTAAAGCACTATTACCACATGGAGTTCCATAGATTGGTTCATTAAGATCACCAATCATTCCATTATAATCTAAATTTGCAATCTCAGTTGCTTCCGCTGTTTTTTTATTAATGTTAGATAAATAAAAAGTTCCTAAAATTATTCCTCCTATAACTAGAACTCCTAGTATTGCTAGAATTTCTATTGATGTTTGTCCTTTACTTTTATTTTTATTAAACAAATTTAATCACCTTTCATTTATCCATAAATAATTATTAATAATAGTAATTATAGTAAAATACATTAAGTTTATAAATATTACTTTTTTAAACAAATAATTGGAAGAAATGAATTTTAATTGCTTTAAAAAAAGGAGAATATGTAAAATATATATAAATAAGTAATAAATAACAAAAACAGTTTAAAAAATATTTAAATTAAATAAATTTTACTTAACTGTGCACATAGTTTTATCAAAGGTGCATTCTTGTGCAGTCCCAACTGCATAACAAGTTAATGATCCTGTTAAACTTGGATCTTCTGACTCACAAGTCTTTCCATCTACATTTATAGGAGGCCCTGGTTCACATTCTTCAGCCCCATCTATAAAACCATCTCCACAAATTACAGGAGTTCCTGGAATATAAAGTTCATCTGAATTTAAATCATCATTCATAGCAGTTGCTGTATTTAAAACTCTTGCAGCTTCTCCTGTTTTCTTATTTTGATTAGATAAATAGAAGCTACCAATAATAACAGCTCCAACAATAAGAACTCCAAGTATAACTATAACTTCAATTGTAGCTTGTGCTTTTTGTTTATTTTTTAAAAACATATTTAATCACCAATATCATATCTATTCAATATAATTAAGTATAATAAAAGGCGTTAGATTTAAATACGTTTTTATTATAGAATAATCTTATGGATATAAAGCAAATCCTAAGTAAGGATTTAAAAAAAGCAGATAAATTTAAACAAGCAATTCTAAATCCAGAAAATAAAAGAAGATATAGACCTTGGTCAACAGTTTATAAAAACCATAAAAGAGAGCCAAGTTTATTTATTGGAGCATACGATAAAGATAAACTGATAGGAATTATTTTTGGATATATTAAAAAAAGTAAAATATTAATTGGAGAGATGGCAGTTTCTGAAAAATATAGAAATAAAGGGATTGGTAGTAAATTAATTAATTTTTTTGAAAAACAAGTAAAAAAATTAAATAAAAAAGAAATTGTATTAGGTTCTTGGGAATCTGCAGAAAAGTTTTATTTAAAACAAGGATATAAACCACAATTGTTTATTCAGATACCACATGATAAAGTTCCTAAAGATTACAAAAAGATGGGTTATGATATTATTAAAGAAACAAATTACAAAGATGCTAAAAAATTAACAATTAGAGTAAATAAATTAGATGATAAATTAAAACAAAAAGCAAAAAAGGATTTTAATACAGATGATGTGATTTATTTATTTAGGAAAGAAGTATGATTTAGATATAGCCAAGAAGAAATAGCCGCAGAAAAAATATTTGCTTAATTTAAAAATCATCTACAATTTTAATTAATCTACGATAACTCATTTGACATCGTTCCTTTAATGTCAGTAGATACATATAAACCAAATTTTTGTATATTTCAGTAGAATACTTGAGAATAAAAGAAGGGACACTAACTTTGTAACGTTCTTTAAACTATCTTGTAGAAAGAAATAAAAACAATTAGATACTACTATACAACTGAAGTGGTCAATAATATAAATGTAAATTTATATTATCACCTAAAAATAAGGAATTAAAGAGGGTTTCTACAGACCCATAAAAATTAAGAGGGTTTCAAAGATGGATACTTATTTAGTTACAGGATGTGCTGGTTTTATTGGGTTTAATTTTATCAAAAAGATGTTAATAGAAGGTAAAAATATAATTGGAATTGATAATCTAAATAATTATTATAATCCAAAACTTAAAAAAAAAAGATTAAATATTTTAAAAAGATATAAAAAATTTATATTTAAAAAGATAGATATAGCAGATTATAATAAATTATATAATTTTATCAATCAAAAAAATATTAATGTTATTGTTCATCTTGCAGCACAGGCAGGTGTTAGATATTCATTACAAAATCCTTGGGCATATGAATCATCTAATAATTTAGGTACATTAAATGTGTTCGAATGTGCAAGAAATTGCAACATTAAAAAAGTGGTATTTGCATCATCTGCATCCGTTTATGGTGATTTAAATTCAAGTTGGTGTGAGTATAAAAAAACGGCTCCAATTTCATTGTATGCAGCAACTAAATTATATAATGAAAATTTAGCATATGCTTATAATCATTTATATAATATTGATTTTGTTGGTTTGAGATTTTTCTCTGCATATGGAGAATATGGTAGACCAGATATGGCATTGTGGATATTTGCAAAAAATATATTGGAAGATAAGCCAATTGATGTATATAATTTTGGGAATATGAAAAGAGATTTTTCCTATATTGATGATATTGTATCAGGAATATCCGAAGCAATTAAATATAATAAATCGAGTTTTGAAATATTTAATTTAAGTTCTGGTGGTTCTATTACTTTGAAAAAATATATACAATTAATTGAAAAACATATTGGCAAAAACGCAAAAATAAATTATTTACCATTGCAAGCGGGGGATATTTTAAAATCAGAGGCCAATTTACAAAAATCAAATAAATTATTACGATATTATCCAAAAACAAATATTGATGTGGGGGTTAATAAATTTATTAAATGGTATCTTGAAAATTGGAATTGGATAAAAGATTTGTGATCTTTGGATATACCATTTTTAAAACCAAGAGATAGTGGAGAGATAGAATATAATGTTTGATTTTAGCAAACAAATTGCACGTTATGCATACATTGTTGTTGATTCAGAAAACAGATATATATAAACCACATTAAAAATTACTTTACAATTCTACAGATAAACCCATCACAAAATGTGTTGTAACAATATTTTGATGTAAAAACAATGTGGAAAGAGTTCTTATATACACCCGAAAAGTTTTTATTCATATAGTCTTACAATTCATGTATACATCACTCTTATTGACCTGCGATTAATAGGATATATTTACAATAATTTGGTTAACGTCACGTATAAACAACTTCATCAATCTATTAATGTGCAGAACTCAGCTTCATGGTTTCATAAGGAAAAAAACAAATAGTTAAACCAAATATAAAATCCCGTAAAGCAGGAAACAAATATTACAAGAAATGATTAAATATGGAAAACAAAAAAATTAATTTACTTGTTGTGGGATTAGGGAATTGGGCAAAAAGTTCTTTACTTATGTTAAAAGAACACAATATAGAAAATATAGTAGATAAATGTATATTAATATCCAGATCTAAAAAAAATACATTATTTGTAAAGAAATTAAGACTAAAAATAAAACATAAAATATATACTAATTTGAAACTCGCTTTATACGAAAATAATATTAACGCTATATATATATGTACTCCTGATCACTTGCATATACATTTTATAAATAAAATATTAAAAATTACAAAAAATAAAGAAAAAATACACTTTTTAATAGAAAAGCCTTTTGGGACCAATACAAATTCAATTATACAAACTATGAACAAATTAGGTTATACTTACAAAAAAGGTCATTTCTTCCCAACAATGAATGCAGGGTTTGTTATGATAGATTGGCATAAAAAATATAGTCCTCAGCAGAAACAATTAGTTCACATGATTAAAAATAATAATCTCGGCAAATTAAAATCAATTAGAATAAGATATCTTGATAAAAAAATGGTCTTGTCTAAAAAATTCATTTCTTGGTTTAAAAAAACAAATGTATTTTCATTTTTAGCGGGGCAATATATTGATCTAATATTTCATACATTTCCTGATTTTGTGCCCAAAAAAATGGTAGTTGTGGCATATAAAAACCGTGATGGATGTATAACAGAAGCAACATTGTGCATAAATATTCAACATAAAATAAAATTATACAGTGCTCTAGTTACTATGATAGTAACTTGTAATGAACCAGATAATAATTATACTCTAACAGAACAGGATATTGTGTTTGTTTTTGAGAACGCAAAAATAAAAATAGATACTACTGGGCGTGATTTCGAATTAATTGATAAGACTGGAATCTCATTTATAAATGTACATTCTAGAACAGGTCTTACAGATGCCTGGGAAAATGATTTCGTTACATATGGATATACTTACGAATCACAAAAGCGCTGGTTATATACAGTATACAATATTATTAATAAAAATAAAACTATTTCTGAATCAATTAAACAATATCCAATAAGTATATTCCCTGAAATCATAATAGAATATTGTAATAGGAGTTTAACAAAAGTTAAAACAAAATCAAATATTATTTTTGGTAAGATAAGTAAAATAAAAATTTAACAAATTAGAAATCTGATTTTAAATATCATTTTCTAATATAGAATATATAAAATTTTCAACAACGTTAATTGCTTTGATTATATCTCTCAAATTTATAAATTCATTATCTGAATGAGCAAAGGATAGATCCCCTGGGCCAAAAACAATTGTAGGTATATTTTTTTTAAGTACAAATAATCTAGAATCACAACTTGCAGGAAATCCTTTTACATCCGGGTAAGATACAAGCGTTTTGCTACACACAGATATAAACTTACTTAGATATTTGTTTTCTTTAATTTCATAAGGATTATTATGCAGAGAATTAAAATATATATTATAATGTTTCTTAGATTTAACAGTAAATAATTTTAAATACTTTTGTGTGCCTCTTTCAATAGCACATTTTAATTCATTTTTAATTTGAGTAACATTTTTATTTGATAAAAAACCAATAGCCCCATAAAAAGTAACTTTATTAGGCAATGTTGAATTAATCAATCCTCCTTGGATTTTACCAATATTTAATTGAATTGGTAATGGATAATATCGAAAATAAATGTGATTCTTTGATTCTTTAATTAAAGATTTCCAGTATTTATTTAACTCTAAAATAATATATGTTGTTTTATAAATTGCATTATCACCTTCATTAAATTTACCCATATGTGTAGATTTACCATATATATCAACAGTAAACCATAATGCACCTCTACAAGCATTGCAAATAACAAAATTAGTAGGCTCAAAAACAATAGCAAAATTAGCTTTCTGTTCATTTTGTAACAAAGATAAAGTACCATTACCACCAGTTTCTTCACAATTAGCAAAATGGATTATAATATTCGGAATTTTATTTTTTGAGTTATGTATCTTTTTAAGTAATCCTAAAACTAAAACCACTTGCCCTAAAGCATCGCAAGAACCTCTCCCATAAATAGTATTATTAAAAATAGAACATTTAGACATCTTTGCACTTGCAGGAACTGTGTCAAAATGTGTATTTAATATGATAGTATCTTTAGAATTGTTATTTAATTTTATACGAATACTTTTTTGTCCTAATTCATCTGTCTTTGTAAAATCAGGATCAACACCTAGACTTTTTTTAATGGAAATAATTTCAAATTGTAAATTCAATTGTTTCAGAACATTACATATTATATCTATCCTTTTTGAATCTGTATCTGCATTAATGAGTTTAGAAAGTGTTCTTATTAAAAATTCTTTCATATCGTTCTTATTTTTATTTTTTTAATAATATTATCACAATTTATATTAGATTCTTTGCGAGAATTTCCTTTTGTAATAACAAATGCAACCATATCAGACAAATTTTTAAAATCACCTAAATATGTATTTTGTTTAGGCTCGGATCCTTTCCACCACCTAAATTCAACAAACCCAGGCATTTTAGAAATATTTGATTTATATTTAATATCTTTATAAAATCCATTTTTAAAAAAAATACATTTAAATGTAACCCCTATACTTTTACTAATAAACACGTCTTTTTTTCTAGGCACCTTTCCTAACGCAACATAAATTGCAGCCACAATACTATTTGTACCATATGCCATATTATTTAACTTCCAAAAATTAGGGGAACCTAACCTTCCTGCCATTTCAATTATCTTTGGACCATCACAAGTATATATTAAATCTCCTTTAACAACTCCGTTTTTTATTTTTAAAATATTAATTGCGCTAACAAATAGTTTGCATAAATTTTTATACTTTTCCTGCGATAAATTCGTTGGTAATACATCTCCCTGTTCAACAAAAAAAGGATTATATTTTTTATATAAATATATTCTATCCGAAAACCCAGTTATATAAATTTGATTATTTGAAACAATGGCTTCTATACTATGTTCACTTCCTTTAAGAAATTCTTGTATAATAATATTATTCGAAACGGTTCTTGCATGAGAATACGATTCTAAAAGTTCTCCTTCATTTCTAACTTTTCTCACTCCTCTTGCACCAGCACAATCTACTGGTTTTATAACAAAAGGGTATTCAAAATGTTTTGTTTTACTTTTAAAGTCTTCAAAAGAATCCACTTTCATTGTTCTAGGAACCGGAATTTGCTTAGAACTTAACAATGTATACATTAAATATTTATTAGTAAATAATTCAGCTTGTTTAATAGATAAGCCAGGGAACCTATACATTTTAGAAATATGCGCAGATAGTTTAACCCCCTTTTCAAACCCAAAAGGGATTACTCCTGCAAACTCATCTTTTTTCCTATGCTTTTTTAAATAAAACTTTATCTTATCAATTTCATCAAGTGATATAAAAAGCTGCTCATCATTTGCATCTATCCTTAAATCACGTTCCGATATAATAAATAAATCGAATCCATTTAATTTAATAAATTTTAACCCCTCTTCTATTCCTCCTCCAACCCCAGTTATTATAATTTTTTTTCGTTTCATTTTTTCACAGATAATATCATTTTTTCTAGAAAATCAGCCAAGGTAATATTATTCAAATCATAAAATTTTTCAAATTGAAGACCAGTAAGTGATGTGCCTGGATTAAATTCTAATAAATATAATTTCCCATCTTTCGATTCTCTAAAATCAAAACGGCCATAACTGTTTAAATTTAGTTTTTCTATTAATAATTTTATAATCTTCAAAATATTATTTGTAATTTCAATATTTACTTTTTCCATTCGTTTTTCTCTTTTATCTTTTAGTATGTTTGATTGATATTTATAATCTTTCCAATTATTAAATATTACCTCACGTAACGCAATTGAATGAAATCGGTTATCAAAAAAAGCATACGGAGTAGAAATATCGTTTCCATCAATAAATTCTTCAATCATCATAGGGGAATCGTATTTTTTAGAATGATTATACGCAAATCTTAATGCATCATTTCTATTTTTGAAAATATTTTTATTCCCTTTTATTAATCCAATACTATTATCTAATTTAGCTGGCTTTACAATATAAGGACCTGAAAAAGGGATTTTAATTTTATAATTTATAGTTTTATACGATATTGTTATCCAATTCGGAGTTAATATACCCCATTGCCTAATAATACTTTTAAAATGATCTTTGTTTTGAGCGAGAGCCTGAATATATGTTTCTTCCATTACATATGGAATTCCTAATAGTCTCATAGTAGATGGGAAATGCGCACCATCATAAATATCATAACCATCTGTTATATTCCATCCCACTAAGTTATTCGTTTTTTGATATAATAATTTATTTAAATCATCTTTAGAACAAATAGGTATTAACTCAAAACCCTTACTTTCTAACGCGGCAATGATACAATTTATTTCTATATCTCTTTGAAGAAATCTAGATTTATCCTTAAATATTAAATCATTCTCTTTATTTTGTTTTTTTAACCAATTATTACGCCTTTCATAATATAATAATATCGTCATTTTATTAATCATCATTTGTACCCCCATCTATCTGTTGCATAATCTTTTGTAATAAAAATAAATTGCCCTTGGCTTGGTTATAATCACACAAATATTCTTGAGTCCTTTTTTTTTCATATATACATTTTAAAGCCGTTGATAGAAATGCATAGACTTTATTTAATTCTGGCAATTTAGATATGTAATTATTATTAGGATATTCTATGTTCATTATAATCTTTTTTGTATAATTGCACTTATTATATTTTAAAATCTGTATTTTATCATAATCCCATAACACATTATCAAAAGATAATTTAATTTGATAACCTATATTCGGATCGTTTTTATCGTCAGCATATAATATTAGTTTACGAATTCTTTCTAACCAGGTAAAGCTACTATGGCCAGTAATATTACATTTATCTAATTTTATCAATACATCTATACTATCAACAACAGGCACATCTAATTGTGTAATGGGAAAATAAGTATAATTAATTACCTTTACAGATGTATTTGTTGGTTTTAAAATAAAAGTTAATAAATCTAATGGATGGGTTATATCAGCATAAACACCCATAGTCTTTCTATAATCTAAAAATCTATCCTTTCCCCAAAGAAAGCTACCTTTTTTAAAAATTAAATTTTGTTTGTGTAAAAAGTTTTGCAATTTTAATATTATTGGACTAAACCGTTCAACATAATTTACAAAAACTATCCTATTTTTAAAAAAGCTATCTAACTCATTACAATATTTTAACGTGGATACCAATGGTTTCTCTGAAATTAAGTCTATATTTTTTTTTAATTTAGATATTTCACGAAATATATTTTCGTGAGTATTATCATTTGTAGTCACAATTAATACATCAAACTCAACTTTGAGTAATTCTTCAATTGATGAAAAAAATGGATAGTCATTAAATAATTTATTAACAGGTTTTTTTAAATCAGAAATACCTATAATTTCAATAGAATTATGACTTTCTGAAAAATAATTTAGACATCTAATAAAACGAGTGCCAGAGAATCCTAGCCCAATCAATGCAATTTTTAATTTCATATAATCCTTTTTTATATTTTTAAATAAATGTAATTAACAAATAATGACTTAAAAAGATTCATTTTTCTTAATTTCGGTTTTACCATACATATATGGTTGTAAAATTTCTGGAATTTTTATGGTTCCTGCTTCTGTTTGAAAGTTTTCTAAAATAGCCACTAAAGTTCTAGTTATTGAAATGGCCGTACAATTCAAAGTGTGAACATGATATTTATCACCACACTTTGTCTTGGCACATATATTTGATCCTATTGCTTGTGTTTCGGTTAAATTACTACAAGAACCTAATTCTATATATTTATTTCTAATTGGACTCCAAACTTCAATATCTACTTGCTTTTTTTTCCAATCTCCTAAATCTCCTGAACACATTTGTAAATACCTAACATTAAAGCCTAAATCTAAAAGTAGGGTTTTTTGATTAAACAATAAATCGTTAAAATATTTATCAGAATCCGTTGGTTTACAAATTATAATTTGTTCTACCTTGTCGAATTGGTGTACTCTAAATAACCCTCTTTCATTTACTCCATGAGATCCTTTTTCTAATCTAAAACACGCTGAAAAAGAAAATAATTTAAGGGGTAATTTTTCTTCATCAATAACTTTATTTGTCAGCATAGCAATTAACGATAATTCTGAACTCCCTATTAGATATAAATCATTATTTTCAATTTTATATATTGAATCCTTAAAATCATTAAACGAAATCACTCCATCACATGCTTTTTTATTAACCGCAAATGGGGGTGCGATAAATAAATGTCCTTGCTTTTGCATAAAATCCTCAGCATATGCGATAAGGGCTTGATTTAAAAGAGCTAAATCAGCTTTTAAATAATAAAAGCCCTGTCCAGATAAATTTCTCGATGAATCGAAGTCAACCACATTTAAATTTTCTGCAAGATCAATATGATTTTTTAAGCTAAAATTAAATATATGTTTTTTTCCAAAATTACCAATCTCTTTGTTAAAATTTTCATCTTTACCTATAGGAGTATCATCTGAAATTATATTTGGAATTTGTTCAACTATTTCATCAAATCTTAATTTAATTTTGTCTTGTTCTTGATTAATTTTTTTAATTTCATTATCTAAATCAATAGTATTCTCTGATAATTCATTTTCCATTTTGTTTTTTATTCCCACAGAAATTTTATCTCTTATAACTACAAGCTCATTTATTTTAGATAGATTTTGGTGAAATATTATATCTAACTCAACAAATTCGTCTAATAGATTTAATTTACTTTCTTGGAATTTATGTTTAATATTTTCTTTTACTAGTGTTAGATTTTCACGTAGAAATTTTATATCAATCATATATAATACACCATATATTCGAGAAACATTAATATAATATATAATACATTTTATTTTTATAAGTTTCTATATTAAAAGGAAATAAATTTTAGCAACTTTTATACACTAGTTTAACCAGATATATAATATGATTAAAGATAGAAAATAATCCAAATCGCTTCGCGATTTAATGTTTATCAGGAACCATTACCTATACCTGAATTTACGGTCTTCAGCATATTATTTAATAACTAATCTACAGCCCAAAAAGAAACATCTGCTTTGTTTGAAATTTTATTGATTAGGCATAAGCTCTCAAATAGATAGTTTCACATTATTTTTCAAAGTAAATCAAAAAAAGGTTTTATTTTTTGCAATAATCTTTTCCATAAATTTTAACTGGGAGGGTATAATTATATATTGTTGATAATTATCTTTATTTACCCACTTATAATCACAAATTTCTTTTTTTTGTAACTTAAACTTCTGATTTTGTTTTATTTTCGCAAAAAATACACTTCTTTCTTGACCTTCATAATAAATTCTAGTCTCTTTAAATTTCTGTTGTCTAATCTCATTTGGCCAATCAAATTTATCTATATATTTACTTTTGGATAATGACTTCATTTCAATACCTAATTCTTCTTTTACTTCTCTTTGTATTGTATCCTCTTCTGTTTCATTATTTTCAACACCACCAGCAGGAATTTTCCAATAATTTGATTTTCCGGTAGCAGAAACTAATATAAACTCTTTTTTATTATTTAAAATAAAAACAGATACCCCTTTTCTATACATCAAACACCACACATTATATTTAATTTAATTATTTATACTTTTGGACGATAACAATATTAATTTAGTAATCAAACAAACCTTTCTTTGATATTTCATCTATTGGCCTTGCTTGCTTGTTTAACTTCTTTTGTATACTGCTTGCAAGCTCTTCCTTAAACCCATGCATTGTGTAAACTTCTCTTGGATTTACTTCTTGCACAAATCTTAAAAGATTTGGATAATCACAATGATCTGAAAGATGATATACCTTACTTGAACGATTGTAATTCCAACCTGTTGCAATGTATGAACTAACTTCCTTATTTAATTGATGGGAAAGAGAATTAATCAAATCTTTTGAAATTAGATTCATTGGAAGAATTAAAATATTACTCTCGGAGAGGTTGTGATCAAGGAGTTCATATTGTCCAAGAAATATAGCATTCTTTTCATAAACCTTTGAATAACTATACGTATCTTTATCAACTATTGGTTTTTCATTTAAATATTTATTAACAAGTGAAATTAATTCTTGATTCTTTCCAAGAGTGTATCCTCCAATTAACACAAACTTATTATTATCTATGTCTTTCTTAATGGATTGAGAGAAACTCGTGTATATTTCATCTCTGTCTCCAAATGAAAACCCAGGTTTACCAAAGGTTGATTCCATAATAAGTATATCTGCGTGTATTGGCTCTGCTCCTTTTAAAAATAAAGAATCAGAATTATTAAAATCCCCTGTGTAAAGAATTGTTTTTCCTGTGCCTTCATCTTCAATAAAAAACATTGTGCTCCCAAGGATGTGTCCAGCATTAAGAGGAGTAATTGAAATAGTATCATTTATTTTTATTTTTTTATTATAATTAATTTCAGTAAAGTTTGTTATGCTTCCAGATCTTATCTTATTTTGAACATCTCTAATTAATGAAATTGTTTCTTTACTTGCAAATGTATTTTGAGTTGTGGATGTTAAATGATCAGAATGAGAGTGAGTGATAAATGAATCAATCTCATCTTCATGAGATTTTGATTGGTCAATATGTATCTTTTTATTTTTATCAGTTATTGATAAAAAATTATTATAACGAAGTTGCATAAATTATTGTCCTCTTCTCTTAAAAGTAGTTACTGGAATAGTTTATAAACATTTATTCTCCTAAATATATAAGACCGAATAAACAATCTATGGGGATATAGGGTAGTCCGGTCTAGCCTAACAGGCTCCAGACTGATACTTTCTTGAAAAAGAAAGGTTCTGGAACGCAAGATGGTTTTTATAAAAGAAAACCAGATGATTGAAAAATACAAGTTTGTCTGAAAAAGAAATTTTTTCGGGATAACAGAAAGGGAGAAACTTGTTGACCCGGGTTCAAATCCCGGTGTCCCCATATAAATTTCTTATTTTTATTTTATCTAAGTCCTTTATCTTTTAAAAAACAATTTCTACAATTGTCTAGAATAGTTATTGGATATTCTCCTGACACACATGCAGTACAAAGATCTCTTCTAATTGCTTTCTTTAAATCTTCAACATCTGAATAAACTACTTCGTTTGCATTTATGTAATCTCTAATCTCTGGTATTGTTTTATTATGTGCTATAAGTTCAATTTCAGTTGACATATCAATTCCATAAAAACAAGGATACTTGATTGGTGGACAAGATGAAACAAACACAATATTCTTTGCTCCAGCATCTCTAAGAAGCTTAACAATTCTTTTTGAAGTTGTTCCACGAACAATACTATCATCAACAAGAAGTATATTTTGATCTTTAACAATTGAGATGATTGGATTAAGCTTAATGTGAACTCCTGATACCCTATTTTCTTGAGAGGGCATAATAAATGTTCTTCCAATATATCTGTTCTTGATTAATCCCTCTCTATGCTTTATTCCAAGAACTTCTGATAACTTAAATGCACAACTTCTTGCAGTGTCTGGAACAGGAATAACAATATCTATTTTATATTTTTCAATTAGTTTTTCTTTCTTTATTCTTTCTCCTAAAAGAACACCAAGCGCAAGACGTGCCTTGTAAACTGATCTTTCTTCAATCATTGATTCTGGTCTTGCAAAATACACCCATTCAAACATACAATGTGCTTTTTCTTTTGCATTAAATACTTTTGTTTGAAT
>JBAWVI010000008.1:0-15629 GCA_037147375.1 archaeon
TGTTCCTCCAAGGGATCCTGAGATAACAACTGTATTCATCTTATATCTTCCTGCATAGATTGCAGCAGCAAGACCAGCTGGACCTCCTCCAACAATAACTAAATCATAAACATTATCTTGCATAAATACTCTACCTATTTATTTTTTGAAAAAAAAGATGTTAGATAATGCAGATATTTAAATATCTGCATCTACCTTAAGCTTAAGCTTTGCTTTGAGCTCTCTGTATCTGTTTCTTATAGTTACTTCTGTTACTCCTGCAACATTAGCAACCTCTTTCTGTGTTCTTCTCTCTCCAGACATTAAAGCAGCAATGTAAACAGCAGCAGCAGCAACACCTGTTGGACCTCTACCTGAGATAAGACCAGATGTGATTGCTTTCTTAACTATTTGCTTACCCTTAGCTTCAACTTCTGCTGAAAGATTAAGAACTGAAACAAATCTTGAGATATAATAGGTTGGATCTGTTAATGGAACTGAAATATCTAATTCCTTAACAATGAATCTATATGTTCTTCCAATTTCTTTCTTTGTAAGTCCTGAAGCTTCAGCCATTTCATTTAATGTTCTTGGGACATTATATGTTCTACAAACTGAATAAAGAACCGCAGAAACAACAGCTTCAATTAATCTTCCTCTAATTAAACCTTTTTCAACAGTCTTTCTATAAAGAAGAGCAGCTGTTTCAATTAAAGAGTTTGGAATATTTAAGTATGATGCAATTCTTCTAAGCTCAGTTAAAGCAATTGATAGATTTCTTTGCATAGAGTTTGAAATTGATGATCTCTTATGCCATTTAATTAATCTATACATTTGTGCTCTTGACTTAGTTGAAAGCTTGTTACCTCTTAAGTCTCTTCCACTTCTTTCAATCATTGTTTCAAGACCCTTATTGATCTTTGTATACTTCATTGGTGAACCAGTACCAACGTTTTCTTGCTTGTCTGAGTTTTCAAAAGATCTCCAATCTTTACCCATATCAATTTGATCATCTGACATAACCACATGACATTTCTTACAAACGTACTCACCAGTTCTTGGATCTCTTTGTACGTTCTCTGAACCACATTCTGGACACTTAACCATTGATAACACCTCGAGTTTTTTAGATATAAATAAATCTAGAATCATTTACTTTGAATCTAAATAAAAATATTAAAATAATTTAAAATTAACCATACAGTTTAAAACAAAACTACTTAATCCTCTTTATAGTATCTATTCATGTTTTTACAAAAAAAGCAAAAGCTATATAAATACTATAGTTTTTCAAGTATATAAAGGTTTTGGTAATGTAGTTATGTAGTAGATACCTTTGAATTAGGGAATGCTTAAAAAGATAACTTTGTAGGATATTATTATGAAAAAAATATACTTTATTGGAACAGTTATTATAATAGCAATAATATTGATTTGGTTTTTCTTCCCAAAACAAAGTGGTTTTGAGGTTGGTGGCCCATTAAGTCTTAATTCAAATATAACCTATAAAAATACTTATTGTAATTGTATTGGATTTACTTATGAACCACTTATGGTGGATGCACAAGAAGTAACATGTTATGGGTTAGTAATAAATTGTAAAGATGAATGTCACAACATAGTTAATGGAGAAAATAATATCATACCTTGTGAATAGATATAAATCTATTTATTTCTCAAATCTATCCCAAGGAAAGGCTACCCATTTACCTACTTCTTCTTGATAATAATCAGGATAAAACATACAATTCTTCTTATTCACAAAGATAGTTGCACACTTAACTTCTTTTGCAAAATATTCTTCTTTGAATAATTTAGTAATATATTTTATTGTTGCTCCACTATCAAGTATATCATCTACAATTAGAACATTCTTGTCTTTAAATAATTTTTTATCAGGAAGATTAACAACTTTTATTTCCTTTCTTGTTTTTCCATCATAAGAACAAACAGAAATACTTACAAGATTTTTAGTATTAAGAAGTCTTGCAAAATGAATTGCAGGAAATAAACCACCAACAGAAACTCCAACAATATAATCAACTTTGTATTTTGATTTATTTATTTTCTTACAAATGCTTGCACATTTGTCTTCAATAGACTTGTATGTGAATTTTATTGGTATCATACGCCTTTCCTCCAAAATAGTTCTATGAAATTATGCTTTCAATTTTCTTATAACTAACATTACTAGATGTAAAGGTTGGTCTTAATAATAATCTTAATGGATCTCTGTTAGGATAACGTATAACTGCATCATTATCAGTTATCATAGTAATTGTAACATCAGTTAACTTACCATTTACAAAATCACTACTATTTTTTGAGGATAAAAGAATACAAATTCTTGGATTTGCATGTATCTTATCAATAATATCTCTACCTATAAATAAATTATTAAAAATATCTGATGATTCAGGAAGAACTAATAAAATATCATCCTTAACTAAAAGAGATAAATCATTAATTATTTGAGAAACAAAATAAGGATAGATAGGATCATTTGAATCTACTGAAAATAACTTAACAGATCCTATATGTTTATATCTTTGCTCAAATAATATAGAAAGATTAGTTTCTCCAAATCTATTTTCATATCTTTTATCAAGTAAGATAAGCTTAGATAATAATCTTTGTTTTTCAAAATCACTAAATTCTTCATCAATATCTTGTGCAATTACTTTCTTTCTTAAATCATCAATAGTCACTAGATTAGAAGTAAATATTTTAGCTAAGATTTTCTGTTCTAAAGGAGAAAGTTTAAATAAATTAATAAATGCATTTAACGGAATTGATCCAAGTGGAATCTTAATTTCAGATGTTTCAATTTGCTTAACTGGAAATCCAAATGGATCCATTCTAAGCTCATAATCAGAAAGTATTTTAATATCTGATTGTGGATATGCTAAAGTAAGAAATGTTTTAGTTGGATCTAAAATAATTACTGTTTTTGAAGATAAAAGATAATTTTCACAAACAAGCTTAAGCGCATATATTCTTTCATCAAAATTCCCACCAATAATAGTTACTGATTTTTGTAAATCCATAGATGTAGTTACAAGAATATCATTCTTTTTACCCATCACAAGCTTATCAAGACTTGTTGTTCTTGAAAAATCAAGAGATGCTGGAAGATTAGTTAAAACCTTAACAACTCCAGGATCTGCAAAGAAATAATTACGAGAATCTTCAGATGCAAGCTTAAGTGAAGTTAGTTTAATGTTATATGATTTAACTATAGAAATTACAGAACTAACTCTTTTATTTAGTTCTTGCATTTTATTATCAACATAGAAAGAAAGCGTATTTAATTCAACGTACTCTGTTTCTGTATTTAAAAATAAATATTTGAATGTATTATTTTCTCCAATATTAAAGTGCTTTTCATAAAGTATACTTGGATATGGAAGAGTTGAGTTAAATATTTCTACATCTCCTTGAGCTTGAAATACCTTATACACCTGAACAAGAGCACTTGATTGATCTCTTAATTTTAAAAAAGAAACAAATATATCATCTAAGTAAAGTATAGTGTATTCAGAGCTTCCATACTTACCTTCATATAATGTATTCCATGTATTTAATGAGATCATAAACTTTTCCTTAAATTTCAATTATTAATCATAATAATAGGTATTATATAGTATATTCCAATCTATATTTAAAACAAAACATTTTTAATAATTAACATCTTATGTTTATATTAGATTTATGAGGTAAATGATTAATAATGGTTGATAAAAAAATAATTATTGAAACAATCACTGAGTTACTTGATGCAAATGTTGATAAGGAAACTATTTATTCAACATTACAAGATATAGAGGTTGATCAAGGAGATATTGAAGCATGCTACAATGAAGTAGTAAACTCTAAGAAAAATCCAACTCCACAAGCAACTCAAGCGCCTATAATCAAAAGTTCAGATACAATTGTTTCATCACCTGTAATAGACACATCAACAACAATTACAGAAGTGCCACAGAAAACTAAAGAAGAAGTAGAACCTATTTTAGAAACTATGTCTCCAGTCATAGAAAAAAAAGTGGAGAAAGCAAAAACAGATAAACTTAATTACGTTGATATAAATAATATTTCTAATAGTAATGCATCAAATAAACATGAAGAAGAACTTAAAGATACAACTATTGAAGTAAATGATATTAATAACAAGCATGAAGTTGCAATCGCAAAAGAAGAGTTTGCAAAATCAATGACTCCATTAAATGCAACTGAACCAATTTCTTCAATAGATATGACTGATGATAATAAAATAATTGCAAAGCAAATAAGTGAGCTTGAAACTAAAATTGATGATATAAAAGCAGAGCTTACTGGACTTACAAAGATAATGAAAGATATCTTAGAAGAAAATAGAAATATTTTAAATAAATTTTAATCAACAAGATATCCATAATTCTTTTTATTAATACTTCTAATTAATGAAAACAATATTCCTTTTCTTGCATCTTCTGAAACTGTAGTATCAAACATTTCAGAGACTATGTTATTTATATCATTAAGTTCTAATTTTGGATTTCCTGTTGCAATTAAGATAGACCTAACTACTTCTGGAGTATTTAGTTCAGGAAATTTCTTTAAAACATAAGGTGCAAGCTTTCCAGTTGTGTATAATAATTGATTATTTTGTTTATATAATAATATTTGTTTAATGCATTCTGAACCTTTAATAAATTCTGTTGGGTGTTCTTTTGCAATTGGTGATTCTTTAAGTTTATTATAAATTCTAATTTTTTCTATTTTTATAATTCCTTTATGATGAATGATTTTATCTTTTTTATCTCTAAGTTCTTGTACAAGCTTACGCATTTTTGGATGCTTTTTTGGTTTGTTAATAATATTTATTTTAGCCATTTACTCTCTCCCTCCTCCAAATAACTTTGAGAAATCAGAAAAGTCTGGTTCTTCTTCTTTTGGTTGTCTTTTAATAAATATATTTGAAATTAATATAACTGCAAGTAAAATTATTGTGATTAGATAACCTGAACCTGCTAAGGAGCCTCCACTTATTTGTACACTGAAAACAAATATACCAAGTAAGATAAGATTCCACCATGAAGGAGTCCATAAAAAATAAATTAATAAAATAAAAGCAGCAATTAAACTGAAATTATATTGTGCGGAAATAAATAAGAGGATAATGATTACTAAAAATGAAAATGAGTCAAACACAATCCATCATTTCTCCTTTAAATCTTAACATTATCCTTAAGCCATTTCTTAACATCAGAACTATATATCCACCAAATTATAATGAATATTGCAACAAGCCAAACAAGTTCCATAAACTTAATGAAAATCAAGTAAACTAAAAGAATTGTAATTATTACTGCAAATGTTTTGTTTGCAACCTGTCCTTTTGACCAAGTATAGATTGCAAGAGCAAAAACTATTAATAGAACTATCCAAATAGTTTGCTCAAGCGAATTTGCAAGTAAAAATCCTAAATCCATTTTAGTTTAACCTCTTTTAAAATTACTTACTTTCCTTTTCTTAAGTTTGCTCTATTTGATGGTCCATTCTTTTCATGACCAGTTCCTTTCTTCGTAAGTCCTCTATTTCTTCTTCCTGCAGAAGTAAGTCCTCTAAAAGCTCTTCCTCTATGCTTTTCAGAACAAATCCAATTAATGTCTTTGTCATTAATTATTGCTGGATGATTTGGATCAACCATTATAACTTCAAAGTACTTTTGTTGCCCATCTTCTCCAACATAATATGAATTTAATACTTCAAGACCTGGAAACTTTCTATCAGCCTTTTGTTCTCCCATTCTTTGAATTGAGATTCTTCTAGTTAACTTATTAACACCCATTCTCTTTGGATCTCTTCCAGCTGTTGGTCTTTTCATTATTCCAGAACCCTTTCTAACCTTAACAAAAACAATTACGAAACCTTGCTTTGCTTTATAACCAAGTTCTCTTGCTCTTATTGGGTTTGTTGGTCTTTCCATTCTAATAATTGAACCATCCATATGTCTGAATTTAATAAGTTTATCGAAATAAACCTTCTTATAATCATAATTTGCATCTTTCTTTTTATTATATTCATTTTGGATTGTTTGCATAATATATCTTGTTGCTGTTGTCATAAAATCACACCATTTTTATTTATTATCTAATACACTTCTATATATAAGATAAATAAAGAAACAAATTAAAAAGAGTTATTTAATTAACTAGTTTCATTATCATATATAATTTATAAAGCGAAAGGTTTATATATAATTAGTTTAGATAAGCTTAATTTAAGCTTCTTTTAAAGAAACACTTATGATTTCGATTGATTTGACATGAGAATTAAGAAAGTTACAGTAACAAAAGAAGATTTTGGAAAAACCATTAAAGAAATTTTGATTAATCTTGATATCAGTCCAGAGATAGTTCTTGTTAAGATCAATGGAACATTTACTCCAATCTCTGAAATAATCACAAAGAAAACAGAGCTTGAGATATTACACGTAATTAAGTTTTAAATCTAAGGATAAATGGAAATAGTTATGGTTGTTAAATGTAATAAATGTAAGAATCCTGCTGTTATCTATCTTGCTTATGGTAAGCATGCTCTTTGCATTCATCACTTTAATGATTTCTTTGAAAAAAGATTTAGAAAAACAATTAGAATGTATAACTTGGTGAAAAGCACAGATTATATTGGAGTTGCAACAAGTGGTGGAAAGGACTCTATGGTTCTTCTTTATCTCATGAACCAAATTTATTCAAAATCTAAAATAAAGATATGCGCTTTGTTTGTGGATGAAGGAACTCCTGGTTACTCAAATAAAACAAAAGAAATTGTTGAAAGTTTTTGCAAGCAAGAAAAAATAAAACTAGTTTCTTCTTCTCATAAAAAAGAATTTGGGATCTCAACTTCTGAGATTGCTGAGAGATATAATAAGAAAGAAGGAACTTTATGTACTTATTGTGGAGTACTTAGACGAGATACATTAAACAGGCTCGCAGAAAAAGAAAAAGTTACAAAGGTTGCAACAGGACATAATCTTGATGATGAAGCACAAACAGTTCTCATGAACATGTTTAGTAATGATGCAATAAGATTATTTAGAACAGGGCCAATTGCAGGAATAATTGATCTTGGAGAGGAAATAAGACCAAGAATCAAACCATTTTATTTAACTCCAGAAAAAGAAATTGCAGCTTATGCTCTTTACAATAATATACCTTTCCATGATTGTAATTGTCCTTTCTTTTCAGAAGCAAAGAGAAATACTTTTAGAGCTTTCTTAAATGAAAGTGAAGTAAATTATCCAGGAAGTAAGTTTTCATTAATAAGATCATTCTTAAAGATTAAAGATGTAATTAGTATAGATAAGATAAAAACAAACAACCATGAAAAAAGTAAGATACGAAAATGTAAGATATGTAATAATGTATCAAGTCAAGATATTTGTTCATCTTGTAGATTACTTAAAGAATTAAAAATAGGAAAATTATGAAATTATTTTCATCAAAGGAAGCTAGAAATAAATTTTTAAAAGTCTTAATCATTATAATCATAGTTCTTGCAATTACATATTATCTTGGATCACACTTGTTTACTTATTTTAAAGATGTTAATCATTCAAGAGAAACTATTCAATCATTTGGGGTTTATGGACCTCTTATGATGATTGGTTTACTTGTTGTAATATTACTTCTTGCATTTATATCTCAAATGCCACTAATAATTGCAGGAGGATATGCTTTTGGTGCAATTCCAGCAACTGCTTATGCATTAATTGCTTTCTTTATTGGTGGAACAATTGCATTTTATTTAGCAAGATGGTTTGGAAGACCTTTTGTTAAAAGAATAATTACAAAAAGTGCAATGGAAAAATTTGATAATTATTCTGGATTAAGATTAGATATTACTTTATTTTCTTTATTTTTAGTTCCATTATTTCCTGATGCAATGTGTTATGTTGCTGGACTTACAAATATTAAATATAAAACATTTGTTCTAATTTCTGTACTTGGTAGACTTCCTGCTGTTCTTTTATTTGCATTTGCTGGAAACTCACTTGCAAGTATGCATTATGTTCTTGGAATTATCTTGTTTGGAGTAATACTTGTTTGTGGAGCAATTATTTTAATATTTCAAAAAAGAATAGAAAATCATGTAGTTAGTCGTTTTGAGAAAAAATAAGCTTATAAAAATCTTTCTAATCTATTCTTTCATATAAATCTGGTCTTGTAGTCTAGTGGTCATGACGTCACATTGACATTGTGGAGATCCCCAGTTCGAGCCTGGGCAGGACCATTAGCCTTTCTTAAGAAGAAAGCCTAGGGAAAGAAACGCATAAACCTTATCAAAAGTGAAGAATAATAAAGAGAAAATAATTTATGGTAGATGATATTACACATACAAGTGAAGATACACTTGAAATTGATGAAGAAGAGTTTAAAGAACTTGGTAAATTTATTGAACTTAAAACCTTAGCAGGACCTCTTCGTTCAATTAAATACATTAATGAGTTTAGAGTAGCTTTAACTAATCCTATAAAAATACAAACAAAAATATTAAAAGAAATACTTAAAAAAAATAAAAAAACAAACTATGGTAGATTATATAATTTTTCTGGAATTAAAACAATTGAGGACTATCAAAATCAAGTTCCAGTCATAACTTATGAAGATATTATTCCATTTATCCAAAAAATAAAAGATGGAGAACAGAACATACTTACAAAGGATAAAATACTTTTTCTTGCAACAACTTCAGGAACTACATCTTCTGTTAAGCTTATACCAGTAACAAAAGATAGAATGAAAAACTTCAAAAGAGAATTATATCTTTGGAGTGTGTATGTTCTTAAGGATCACACAAATGTACTTAAAGGTAAGACTTTATATTTTGCAGGACCATACATTGAAGGGAAAACAAGTGCTGGGATTATTTGTGGAAGTATATCTGGCTACCTAATCGCAAAAGCACCATGGTATATTAAAAGCAAAGTTGTTGTTCCTCCAGAAACATATAATATTTTTGATTTTGATAAAAAAATCAAGGTTATTGCAATTAATGCACTTAAGAGTAACATAACTCAATTTGCATTTGCATCTCCAATTGAAGCTATTCTTTTTCTAGATTATATAGCTGAACACAAAAACGAATTAATAGATGAACTTGAAAGAACAGGACTTGAAAAAAGAGTAAAGGAACTTAAAGAACTTTCTTCTTTTAAACCCACAAACATCTGGCCTAATCTTTGCTTAATAGGATGTATCAAGTCTAAATTTAATTTACATTATCTTGAAACTTTAAAAGAAAAGATAGGAAAGGATATAGAGATTAGAGATCCTGGCATATATGCTTCTGAAGGAAGATTATCACTTGGTCTTGAAAAAGAAGGGATTTCAGGAATAATTCCTGCACACGTAACTTTCTTTGAGTTCATTGAAAAGAAAGAAGATGGAAAAGATGGAGAACCAATTACTATTGATAAACTCGAATTTGAAAAAAATTATGAAGTAATAATTACAACAACTGAAGGACTTTATAGATATAGAATGGGAGACATTGTAAAGGTTACTGGTTACAAACAAAAACTTCCATTAATTGAGTTTGTAGACAGAAATAATTATTTAAACATAGCAGGAGAACTTGCACACGAAAATATTCTGATCTCAATCATGTACAAGGTTATTGAAGAAGTTGGAATTAAGATTAAATCATTTACGTTTATGCCTTATTCAAAAGATCCAAGCAAGAAGCCTAGATATGAAATATTAATTGAATTATTACAAGAAAGTAAGATAGATGATAAACTTGCAATTAATTTAAAAGAACTTCTTGATAAAACACTAAAGGAATATATTTCTGATTATAGACAAATGAGAGAAGAATTTGGAAGATTAGATTCTCCAGTACTTTCAATTTTAAAACAAGGAAGTTATGATGAGTTTGATAAAAGAAGAACATGTACTGGTGGTCAACCAAAACCAATACATTTATCTAAAACAGAAAAATTCAGAGATAACTTTGAAATAATTAAAACATATGAGTGAAATTGATTTATTATGAAAATATTAAAACTTCCAAAAATTAATAAAAATAATTATAATAAATATTTCTCTAATGATTATGAGGAAGCAAAAGATAAGTTTATTACGCAAACCAAAGATAAAGGAATGGTCTTGTCTTCAGAAAAAATAGTTGATGGACTTACATGTGACATTGCAATTTCTGAAACTAAAAAAAAAAATAAGCTTTTAATATTTGTTTCTGGAACGCATGGTATCGAGGGTTACGTTGGTTCTGCTTTTCAATTAATGTTTCTTGATAAATATTATGATAAAATAAAAGATAAAACATCAGTTTGCTTTATTCATTCTCTTAATCCTTATGGGTTTAAATATAATAGAAGAGTTAATGAAAACAATGTAGATATTAATAGGAATTTTTGTGAAGATTTTAAAAATATGCAAATTAATCCTAAAATTTTAGAAATAATTACAAAAAATAAGAACATATTTGATGCTGGAGTTCCAAGAAAAGGAAGATTTTATGAAAATTATAAATTGTATACAACTATGCTTAAATCAGTAATTAAAAATGGAGTTGTACAAACAATTGAAGCTGGGGTTGTTGGTCAAAATCTTTATCCAACAGGTGTAAACTACTCTGGAGTGTCTCAAGAAAAATCAAATCTTGTGTTTACAAACTTAATTTCAAAAATTACTGAAGGATATAATGAAGCTATATTACTTGATCTTCACACAGGAATTGGAAGAAAATATGAAATGAGTGGATCTACGTATCATCCTAAGACTTCAGATGAATTTAAGATTTGTAATAAAATTATACACACACTTGCAAGCCACACTGGAATTCACATTTATAACATCTATTCTCTTGGTAAAGATTTCTTGAAAATATCAAAAGCTAAAAAAAATTATGAGGTACTTGTAGAATTTGGAACAATATCAGATATTTCAAGTGCATTATCCGCAAATTATTTAACACAACTCTTAGTTGTTGAAAATCAGATTACTTTTTTCGGACCAAAGGAAAAATTAGAAAAAGTTAGAACTAAAATTAAGAAAGCGTACTATCCACAAGATATATTATATAAAATGTTTATATCTCGTCAAGTAAACAAGATTGGAAAGAGATTATTAAAAATATATAATTAAACTATATTTTCTCTATTATGATATATTTTACCTGGTGCTTTTTTTAATTCCTTGTTTGTTGGTTTTCCTTTTCTTGCAAGTCTATTTGGGTTTATAAGTTTTGGTCTTCTTGGTGGTGCCACACAAATCACATCCATAATCATTTTTATTTTTATTTAATTATATACTACTGATAAATGTATATAAACTAATCTTTTATGCTTTCCTTTTCTTAAGCTCTTCTATCTTATCTCTTATATTTATTGCAATCTCAAACTCAAGATCATCTGATGCTTTTTTCATTTCTTTCTCAAGTCCTTTTATAACCTTATCAATTTCTGCTTTTGGTATATGCTTAATATCCTTTATTTCAATTTCTTTATCAGGAATTGGTTTAATTATTGTTTTTGGAGTAATCTTATTCTTCTTATTGTATTCTTGTTGTATCTTTCTTCTTCTATCTGTTTCAGAAATTGCAAACTTAATTGAATCAGTCATCTTATCAGCATAAAGAATAACTTTTGATTCAGAGTTTCTTGCTGCTCTTCCAATTATTTGTATTAAGCTTCTTCCATCACGAAGGAAACCTTCTTTATCTGCATCAAGAATACCAATAAGCCCAACCTCTGGAATATCTATTCCTTCACGAAGAAGATTTATTCCTACAAGGCAATCAAACTTACCAAGTCTTAATTCTCTAATAATCTCACTTCTTTCTAAAGTGTTTATCTCTGAATGAAGATATCTTGTTTTTATTTTTTGCTCTGCAAGATATTCAGATAATTCCTCTGCAAGTTTTTTTGTAAGCGTTGTAACTAGAACACGGTGTCCAAGATTTATTGCATCATTTATTTCTGAAATTAAATGAGGAATCTGATTCTTTGTTTCATGAATAAACAAAGGAGGATCAACAAGACCAGTTGGTCTAATTATTTGTTCAACAACTTGATTTGATCTCTTAAGTTCATATTCTGCTGGAGTTGCTGAAACAAATATAACCTTATTCATAAACTCATTTTCAAATTCATTAAACTTGAGTGGTCTGTTGTCATATGCGGATGGTAAACGAAACCCATAATCAATTAATGTTTTCTTTCTTGAATGATCTCCAGCATACATTGCATGAAGTTGTGGAATTGATTGATGAGATTCATCAATTACAAGAAGAAAGTCGTCTGGAAAATAATCTATAAGAGTTGATGGTCTTTTCCCTTCCCCTCTTCCTTCAAAGTGTCTAGAATAATTTTCTATGCCTGAACAAAAACCTGTTTCTTTAATCATTTCAAGATCATACATAGTTCTTTGCTTTAGGCGCGCTGCTTCAAGAATCCCAAGCTCAGGAAGACGTTCATCCAATTCATCTCTTATTGATATTAATGCTTTATTCTTTTGTTCATCAGTAATTACAAAGTGACGAGCAGGAAACACAAAGAAAGATTTTGGTTTTGAAATTATATCTCCAGTAATCTTATCAAGCTCAAAAATTCTTTCAATCTTATCTCCAAACATTTCTATTCTAATTATATTCTGATAATAACCTGGAACAATATCAATTACATCTCCCTTAACTCTAAATCTTCCAGGAACAAGTTCAATATCATTTCTTTCAAATTGAATATTAATTAATTTTTTTAAAATATCTCTTCTAGATGTTTTTTGATTAACAGAAACTTCAAATCCTAGATTTTTAAAGTTCTCTGGAGAACCAAGACCATATATGCAAGAAACAGATGCAACAATGATTGTATCATTTCTAGATGTTACAGAAGCTGTTGCTGATAATCTAAGTTCTTCAATTTTTGCATTAATCTTTGTGTTTTTTTCAATATATAAATCTCTTTGAGGAACATAAGATTCTGGTTGATAATAATCATAATAAGAAACAAAGTATTCAACTTTGTTTTCTGGGAAATATCCTTTAAGCTCATGATATAATTGAGCTGCAAGAGTTTTATTATGTGCAAGAATTAAGGTTGGTTTATTATGTGCAGCAATTACGTTTGCAATAGTGTATGATTTTCCTGAACCAGTAACTCCTAGAAGAGTTTGGGACTTATTTCCTTTTCCTAAGCCTTCTAATAATTGTTTAATTGCCTTAGGTTGATCCCCAGCTGGTTTGTATGTTGAAACTAGTTTAAAAGAATTCATATATGTTCATATTAATTATGATTAATTCGTTTTTTAATTCCTTTTATAGATCTATTTTTAAATATAGATAGATATAAATTATTAATATAATAAAAGAGGATAATTATGAATCATTCTATTATATTTATACTAATTTATATTGTAATAATAATTACATACTTTATTGCATCAACATACGCATTTAATAGACTCAAACATTACTTTTCTTTGAAATACAAACTAAAGTCATTTGTAATTTCATTAATATTAAGTTTATTAATTCCTATAGGGATAATAATTCAAGAAACAATAGATACTGGATTTACAACTTTTATTTATAATGGCGCATTCTTAATCTTCATATTTGTTTTAGCACTCATAGTATTTACTATTGTTTTAGATATTATTAAATTAATTTTTAAAGATAAAGTTAAAAATTATGTTTGGGGAATTATTATATTATCAATAACTATTTTGTTTACACTCGTTTCTTTTATTAATGCAATAAATTATAAAGAAATTAATGTTGATATTTATACTTCAAAAATAAACCAAGATACAAGGATTGTTCAGATAAGTGATGTTCATTTATTTGGTGTAGCTTCAGAAAATAGATTTAATAAAATATATACATCTATAATTTCGTTAAATCCAGATTTGATTGTAATTACTGGAGATTTATTTGATACTCCAGGAACTATTCCTACAAATGCAATAAACATAATAAATGATTATAATATCCCTGTATACTTTGCTTATGGAAATCACGATATTATGTATGGAGAAGAAAAATCTAAAGAAATAATTGACAATACACACATGATTGCATTAAATAATGAAAAAATAATTAATAAAGAAAAAAATATATCTATAATTGGTATTAAATACGCAAGAGATGTAGAAACAATAGGAAAAGTCTTACAAAAAATAGATGTTGACAAGAACGAATATAATATTCTTTTATATCACGAACCAGTTGGCACAAAAGACGCAGTAAATAAAGGAATTGACCTTATGCTATCTGGTCATACACACGGCGGGCAAGTATTTCCATTAACTGCTTTGATTGGATTAATGTATGATTATGTTAAAGGAGAATATCTATTAGATAATATGACCTTGTATGTTAATCAAGGAACTGGACTTTGGGGTCCTAAGATGAGGCTTTCAACAAGAAGTGAAATTACAGTATTTAATATTAAGAAGGAATAAAATTGTGATTTTTATGAATAAGCACTTAAATTTTGTTAAAGGATATAATGGTTCACTTGAAGAACTTGCAGATGCGATTGGATATATGAGATATGAACAAACATCTATTTTTATTGAAAAGCTCGCTGCAAATATTAAAAAACAATCAGATGCAGATAAAGTAAAAGGAAGAACAAAATTATCCAATAAGTTATTATCCTGCTCAACCAAACTTTATGAAGCAAAAAAGGAAATTGATGATGCATGGAATATTTGTATTCCTTTTATGAAAGATTAATTAAATTAATCCTTTCTTCTAATTTCTTTCTTTCTTAATAGCTTGTTATAAGTTATAGCAAACCTATGTGCTTCATCTCTTATTCTTTGTACTAATTGAAGAGCCGAGTTTCTTTTATCAAGCTTTATTGGATGAATCTTATTTTCAAGATATATTTCTTCTTCTCTTTTTGCAATTGAGATGATTGGTATCTTCTTGTAAAGGTTTAATTCATCAAGAGCCTTAATTCCAGAATCAAGTTGTCCTTTTCCACCATCAATTATAATTAAATTTGGAAAAGATTGATTTTCTTGCATTAGTCTCTTATACCTTCTTGTAACTACTTCTTTTATTGCTTTGTAATCATCAACTTTTCCTGACTCTAGAGTGTTTATCTTAAATCTTCTATATCCTTTCTTATTTTCTTTTCCATCTACAAATTGTACCATTGAAGCAACTGTAAGGGTTCCAGAAAGATGAGAAATATCAAAGCATTCAATTATTCTTGGAGTTTCTAGTAAGCCCAGAGAATCTTTTAATAGTTCAAGAGAGTTTATGTTTCTCAAAAGAGTTACTTCTATATTTTTCTTTGAGAGAAGAAGAAGTTCTTTCTTTTCTCCTGATTTTGGAATTATGAAACCAAGTTTAATATTAAGATTTTTAAAAAAATCAATTGTTAATGAATTCAATGTATGTGGGATAATTATTTCTTTAGGCAATTCTTTTTTCTTTGCATAATAATCAATTACAAACTCATCTAAAACATCTTCTTCAAAAATATCATAAATAAATTCTTGTTTATTTATTAATAATCCTTTTGAAATATTAAATAATATAAAATAAGCTTTATTGTTTACAATAGTATAATTAATAATATCTTGATCAAAGCTTTTTTGTTTTTCAACATTTTGTTTTTCAGATAA
>JBAWVI010000009.1:0-15462 GCA_037147375.1 archaeon
ACAGGATCTTAAGTCCTGCCCCTTTGACCACTCGGGAACCCCTGCCTTAGCCTTTCTTAAAACAAGAAAGCCTAGGGAAAGAAACCATATGCTCTCTTGCCCCAAAATAAATTTTACTTTAATTTTTTCTTAAATACTGATATATACTCCTTATTATATCTCTCAAATAATTCAAATAATTCTTTTATATTTGTTTGACCAATTAATTCAACGTTCAATATATAATTACTTGTACCATTAAGTTTTAAACACTCTTTTTTACATGAATCAATACATGCAATACATCCATCACACATTTCTGCATTCTTTAAAATTGGTTTATCGCCCTTCATTTCAATACATTTTCTTGGACATGCTATAACACAAGACTTACATGAATCGCATCCTCTCTTTGTTTCAAGTTCATACATTTGTGAGTATGAAATTATTGCAGGAGAATACTTAACGTGATCATGTCCTGTTCCAAGAGTTGCATATGCTTGGATTTTTAATTTATCATTCTTATTTAATTTTGTAAGTGGAATAGTGTCATATGTTACTTTAATATCATGATCTGATGAAATTAAATCCTTTGAATAAACTACTCCTGGTCCTTCTTTTTCAAGTGTAAATGTAACTTTCTTACCTGTGTTTACAAGTGGAGTATTAATTGGAGTTAATGCAATTCTGTTTGCAAGCATTTCATCAATTGTTCCTGAATCATTTTCAAAAAATTCAATATCATCTATTGCATATATAGGAAGGCGATACCCAATTGATCTTCTAAGTGTGTTAAGATAAACTGTATCTGTGTTTTCAATAATAAATCTATATGTTTTTTTATCATTGTCTAAAAACTTTACTCTTACCATATTTACACAACCTTATTTTTTATATTTATTAAATTTTTAATTATATAGATTTATTTCTTAGTTCTATATCCTTTCTTCTTTCTACAACCATCGTGTGGTATTGGAGTTGTATTTTGAATACTTAATATTCTAAGTCCATATCTTGTAAGTGATTTTAAAGCTGGTTCTGCTCCTTGTCCAGGATTATTATATAAATTTCCACCTGGTGCTCTAATCTTAACATGAACTTCTCCGATTCCTTTATCTCTTGCTTTTTCAGCAATAATTTGTCCAATCTTCATTGCAATATATGGAGAACCTTCCTTGTGTTGTGATTTTGTTAATTGTCCACCAGATGATTTTGCAATTACTTCTGCTCCTGTTTCATCAGTTAATACAACAATAGTATTATTTCTTGAAGCAAATATATTTACTATACCAATTTTATCTCCAGCCATATTTCATCACTCCGTACTTTCCTCTTTGTTTTCTATTTTAGCTGGTGCTTGTTTATCCTTCTTAATTTCTTTAGAGATTGGTTTTCCTTTCATCTCAATAGATTTATCAATTACGTTCTTAATATGTGTTTTAGTGTATGCTATAACTTCATCAGCTCTAACAATAGATCCTGGTATATTTCTTTTTCTTCCATTAACAGCAATATGTCCGTGAACAATTAATTGACGTGATTGAAGTGGTGTTAATGCAAGTCCTTTTCTTAAAACTATAGTTTGTAATCTTCTATCTAAAAAATCTGTTAAAGTTAATTTTAAAACATCTTCAATCTTATGATCCTTTGTAAAGATTCCAAGTGCAATTAACTTCCCTAAAAGCTCATTCTTACGAACTTCATAGTTATCTGATCTACCTGCTAAAAGAAGTCTTGCTCTTTTTCTTAATTCTCTTACAGTAGTTTCTGCTTTCCAAAGTTCCTTCTTAGTTCTAAGACCATACTCATCCATGATCTTTCTATCAGCAAGTATTCTTTGTTTGTTCCACTTCATTCTTGGAACATCGTATAATCTATTTAATCTTTTTGGATCACCCATAATTATTCACATTAATTTATTTTTTTTCCTTTTGTTTTGATACTCCAACAGATGCACCCTTTCTAAAAGTGGATCTTGTTCTTTGTCCTCTTACAGGAAGACCCCATTGTAATCTAAGTCCTCTGTAACTTTTTAATTTTCCTAATTTTTGTACTTCTTTTCTTTGTGCTAATTTTAAATCAGCCATAATTAAGTGTGCATTTCTTGTTTCTATTCCATCATCAAGTTTTGCTCTATTAAGTAACCAAGCTGGAATTTCTTTATCAAGGTTTTCAATAACTTGATCAAGAACAAGAACATCATCATCTGTTAAATAACCAACTTTCTTAATGTCTTTTCCAATCTTTTCTAAAAATTTCTTTTCAATTATTCTTCCAAGTCTTGTACTGATTCCATAAATCATTACAATTCCATCACCAATTCTTAAATATCCAGGAATATCAGTTGTACAAATTCTTACAACACCTCTAAAATCTGCTCCTTCCTTAGAAATATCTATGTGGCTTGGAACAACTCTTTGCTTTGAAGAAAAAACTCTTTCAGGTCTATTATCCTTAACACCTAATGGTCCTTCCTTCTTATCTTTCTTATCTTGTTTCTTATCTCCTTTTGCAGGAGAAACAACTTTACCTTTTTTATCAACCATATTTAATCAATTTCATATTTTATTTTTTTATTCAATAGGAAATACATGAAGAATATTTATCTTCTTTTCTTTTCCTTTTTCTTCAAAATAAATTTCATTTTTTTCAAGTTTGTTTATCTTGATTTTCTTACCAAAATCATTTCCTTGTGTTATAATACAAGAATTTCCAACTTTTAATGCACCCATAATCTTTCACATTTAATTTTATTCTATTTTTTTAATTATCATATCTATGTATTTTGTATATCTAAAGTCCACTTCTTCTTTAGTTAATAACTTGTACTTAAGTAAAACTGCAGATAAATAAATATCCTTTCTACAAACTGGACAAATCATTGATGCAAGTGGTGCTTCAGGTCTTCTTTCTGTTTTTGAAAGCTTTAAAACCTCAAATGTACGCTTACCGTGTGGCATACCATGAAGCATTTCCTTACAGATTGCACACTTATGTGTTCCTGTTTTCTTTTTAACTAATTGTCTTTTAATTACTCCTCTTGGAGTTCTTACGTGTTTATGTTTCTTAAATTTTTCATTTGGGCCTGGCATAAATTCACCTTTTTTTAAATATAATTTATTTTGCTATTTTTTCTATTAGTTTACTATCTGTGTTGCTTGTGTACTTCTCCATTAATAATTTATCATAAAGTGAGCTAATTATTATTGATACTATAACTCCTAAAATAACATATGTCCAAAAACCATTAACTGTAAATAAACCAAAATTATACATTATTTTTAAATAATATTTATTAACAAACCATAATAATGGAAATGCAATTATAAGCATGATAAACATGGATTTCATGGACATACTCCATTGTTCTCCAACCATCTTAAATGCTTCTTTTTGCTTAAGTTTAACCTCATCCATTTTTTGTTCTTTTGCAAGCTTATTCATTTCTTTTTGAATATCTTTACTTTTCTTCTTGTGTGCAAAATATCTATAAGGATCAATTGTAAAATGCTGTATTAATTTATTAAGTCCAGCAAATAAGATTACAATAACTATCATGTCAATCCAAATATTAACAAATGGTACTGTAAACATATTTTTTCTCCTTTAGTTATTCTTACCCATTACTTTTTTTAGGAACGCACTTGATTCAAATACTTGTTCCTTTGCAAGTTGTTCATAGAATCTATATACGATTCCAACAGTTAATAAAATTCCAATTCCTGATCCTATTGCTCCTGTTAGATCTGATAAAACAGCTAATACTCCAACAAAGATGGATCCTAAAATCGTAATCGTGGGTATATATCTTTTTAAAACAGTTGCAAGTACTCTTTCATCTCTTCTAAATCCAGGCATTGACATACCTTGTGATTGAAGTTGACGAGCAACAGATTCTGAGTTTTGTCCACCAAGTTCAACCCAAAACTTACCAAATACTATACAAACTACAACAAAAACAATTCCATAAATTAATGCTTGACCCCAAAGTCCTAGTGTTGCACCACCAAGCATAGTGTTTTCAAGTAATCCGTATTGTGGTGTTAAAAATACTCCAACTTTGTAAAAGAAATTTTCTAAAAATGTTCCTTTTGCAAGATTAACAAACAACACAACATTTGCAAATAATGTTGCTGTTAAAATTACTGGCATATTTGAAACATATAAAAGCTTAACAGGGTACTTAGCGCCCATTCCACTTCTTCCAACTGTTAAAGGAATATTTACATGCATACCCTCAACATAAACAACTACAAAGAATACTAATAATGTAACTAAAATTGGTAATATTACTGATGATAATAAAGATAACATTGCACCTGTTCTTAATGTTTCAATTGCAATAAATATTAGTCCACCAGTGCTTACAGCTGATGGGAGACTAAATATTCTCCAAATGATTTGTTGTGCAACTCCACCAGCAATGAAGAGTCCAATTCCTGAACCAATACCCCATTTACTTACAACCTCATCTAAATATAATAATACTATTGAACCTAAAGCTACTTGAATTATAACAAATAACCACATACCGGGCAGAGGCACTAGCATACCAACAGTAACTGCAACTATTGCTTCAATAAATGCTAAAAATATTGCAACTAATTTTTGTAATAAACTAAATTTCGCTCTATCCTCTGGATTTGAAAAATTAAGATTAATAACTTTAACTCCTACAAGCAATTGTAAGATAATTGAAGCTAAAACAATTGGACCAATTCCAAGACTGATTAAAGTACCTAAGTCACTTGCCATAACTGTTTGAAAGAATTCCAAACGAGATAAAGCAGTTGGAGATATTCCTATTAAAGCTATACTACCAAGTATAAAAAATAAAGCTAGAACAATTCCTGTCCAGATTAATTTTTTCTTTATTGTAGGCACCTTTTCAGGGTCCTTTACTGATGGTAGAATCTTACCTAATAGGTCGTAAATACTCATTCAATCTTCCCTCCGGCCTTCTCAATCTTAACTTTTGCAGTAGCTGTGAATTTTGCGTTCTTAATTATTAATGCTTTAGTTATATTTCCTGAACCTAATATTTTATCATAACCTAATTTCTTTAAATCAATTTCTCTATTATTTCCTACAAGTTTTTCAAGATCAATTAAATTGATTTCAATTAACTTTGTTTTTGCTTTAAATCTAATTTTTGTATTACAATTCGCATATGGTAAGAACTTAGTTCTTTTATGCTTGAATGATCCTGCTCTACCACGTCCACCCTTACTTCCAGCACCTCTATGATTCTTGGTGTTACCTTTTCCGTGTGTACGGTGTCCTCTTAATCTATCAATTTTTGTTTTACTCATACTATCACAAATTTATTATTCTTTTTTGTATCTTGCTGTATTTACAAAATCATGATTTTCTTTAAATTTTAATCTTCCTTTAAATATCTGTCCTGGTGTGTGAAATTCATAATAATCTATGTGTTTTTCATTTTTATTGTGCTCAAGATCGTGGTTAATTGTTTCTAGTATCTGAGAATATTCTTTATCTCCACCTAGATAATTTTTTAAATCAATTTTTCTTGCAACCATTTTTTCATCAAGTACAAGATCAATATAAACACAACCTGCCTTTACATCAATTCTATATGAACCATACATATGATCGTTTACAAACTTATTCTTGTTAACATCGAATATAAACTTCTTATCAACTAATATTAATCCTTTTTCTTGTTTATTAAACTTTGATTGAATTTCTTTTATTTTGTGCTTTGTTGATTCAAATATTTTTCTTGCAATTTCTGATTCTGTATTTGGATTTTTTTTACCTTCAATTTTGTGAAATAATGGATTTTCTTTTTTTCTGCTTTTGTATAATACCATTCTTTCTTTTGGAGACATAAATCATCCTTAACTTAAATCTAAATCATTTTTTTAACAAGTTCACTAATTTTTTCTTGTCTATTACCAAGTGCTCCACCTATTGAGAACGGATTCTTAACACCTTTTCTTTCATAACCTTTTCTTGGTGGTCTTAGTCTAAATACTGGTTTTAAATTTAATGTTTTAACTGTTGTTTTCCCTGAAATTAATTCTTCAGCAATCTTTTTTGCTTTAGCTTCATCATGAGTTTCTGAAAATGCAACTAATTTATTATCTGGAGTGTATATGTTTCCTCTTTTTAATAAAAGTTTTGCTAAAGTATCTGCATCAATTATACCCCATGTTATAAAATCTTTTGCTTTCTTAAGCATACCTGCAATCTTATCAGATTCTTTGTATAAAACACAATGATTAACTCTTGTTAAGTTTAGTAATTGCATAGTGTCCTCAATATCCTTATTAATACTGATTTTTCCTCTAACTCTTATTATTGCGTACATATATAATCAAACCTTATTTTTATTTTGTAATTATTCTTCCTTTGCTTTAAGCTTATTTGAAAGCTTTAATTTTGATGAATTTCTAAGTGCATCAATTGTAGCTTTAACGAAATTTAATTTTGTATCTGTTGATCCTCTTGTTTTTGACCAAACATCTTTAATTCCAGCAATTTCAAGAACTGGTTTAATAGCATCTGATACAGCTAGTCCAAGCCCATTTGGTGCAGGAACTAATTCAACTCTTAAAGATGCACACTTACCAATTGTAAGGTATGGTACTGAATGTTTGTTTGTACAGTTACATTCCCAACTTCCGCATCCTCTTTTAACAAATATCATATTTAATTTAGCATCTTGTACTGCTTTTTCTTGAGCATTTATTCTTTCAATGTTTTTCCCAAGTCCAATACCGATGTGTCCATTTCCATCTCCAATAATTACAGCAACTCTAAATGAAAAGTGACGACCTGCTCTTGTTACTCTTGTTGTTTTCTTGATATCAACAACCTTAATTTTTAAATCAGGTATTAAAAAATCAACAATCTGTGGTTCCATGATTTTTCCTGCTCTTTGAGCATCATCAAGAGATGTAATTTGTCCATCCTTAACAGCCTTACCTAATTTAGTTTTAGGTGCCCAGGTTGCTGGATCAAAAGGAACATTTAATGATCTTTCTGTTCTTACACGTCTTTTAATAATCACGTCTGCGATTGTTTTTTCAAAGTCCTTTTCTTTGTCCTTTGCAATTAATGGTTTTTTATCAAACGGCATATTTTATCATTCTTTTTAATTTACATTTTCATTATTTTTTGTTTAGCTTCTTCGAAATCTTTTGTTAAGTTATTTTTTAAGTGTTTTGTAATTTCTTCTCCCTTGATTCTATCATCACTAGGGAATGCTTCTTCGCTATATGGAACATCAAGCCCGAAATCAACAATTGCTTTTAAACCAGCAAATATTTTATTTCCTGATTTTACGTTACGACCAATATCAAATACTACTTCCTTAATTCCTTTCTTTTTTGCATTAGAACATAATAAAAGTGAAGTAAGATAGATAGCTGGAGTGTTCTTTAAACTATGTTTCCAACCAACTTTTTTAAGATCATTACTATTATTTGAAAGAATAGTTACGTCTCCATCCTTTCTGTACTCAATTATCTGTGCTCTTACAAGTTTATTAGAGATTCTTATAACAAATCTATGCTTTTCTGACTTTAACATTGCAAGTCTTTTAGAGTAATTTGTTTTTTGTTCTCTTCTTCTTCTAAACTCAACAGAGTATATTGGACCGCTTTTCATAATTATTTCACCATTATTTATTTAATTTCATTAACGTGTTCTTCAAGATGCTTTTTTCCTCTAAAATAATTACCTTTAACCATTTTGTAAAGCTTACGATAATTCTTTTCCTTTAATGCATCTTTTTCTTTAAGTTCTTTAAGTTTCTTTCTTAAACCTCTAATCTTTAAGTTATAGATATTTCCTTTTTCTCTTGCTTTTGGAGTTCCTTTTCTTTTTCCAGGTCCTCTCTTTCTTTTAAGTTTCTTTTTTTCAAGAAGTATTCTAGCTCTTCCTCTTGAATGGCCTGTGTCTTTTCTTTTTTCAACAATTCCAGTCACAATTACTTTTCTAATGTCTTCTCTTGTAATTGCATCATCAACCATTTTCTTATTGTCATTGTACTTATCATTATTAATAACAAGTCTTTGTTTTCCAACTCTAAGTAGCTTGCTTGCCATTTCAATTAATTTGTCTTGCTTCATAATATTTCACACAAATTTAAATTATTTATATCTTAATTTAATACTTTAAGTCCTTTTTCTTTTGCAATTTTAGTTAATTCAATCTTTTTCTTTTCTCCAAGTCTACCAGAGAACCTGATTGCGATCTTTTCTTCAGCAATATTTAATAAATCAGTTTTTGAAGAAACTAATATTTCAAACATCTTACTAGGATGCATTCCTCTCTCAGCTGTTGGATGAGAAAAACCAACTCTTGGCATTGGACCTCTAGATGATGATAGGCTTCTATCAATACCTCTTGGGAATCTCCATGTTTGTAAATCTCTTCTTCTAACATGTCTTTTGTTTGTTAAGGAATAATGTCCTCTAAAGTTCGGTCTATCATTACTCATAAATCTCTTCTCTCATTAATTATTATTTTTAAATATGTCTCTCTGTGATGTAACATCCATCATCGAATATTCTGTAATCGTGTCCTACAACCTTTGATGTTCTTTCTATGTTTCCTGCAGTTAATGAAACGTTATGTAAGTTATGTCCTGAAACTGTGATGTCTTTTCCAGCAACTACAACTTTTACTCCAGGCATGATTTCTGTTTTTCTAGGTTTCTTTTCTCCTAAAAAGTTCATGATTAAGATTTTATCTCCTTCTATCTTGACTGTAATTGGAAAGTGAGAATAAATAACTGAAAGCTTGTATACAAATTCTTTTGTAAATCCAAGTAATGCATTCTTAATTATTTTTAAAGTTGTGTTTGCAACTGAAAGAAATCTTTTTGGTGTCTTTCTTGCTGTAATTATTAACTTATTATCTTTATGTTCAATTAAAACATATACTTGATTGTAAGGTAATACTTGTATAATTCCTTTTGATTCAAGAGAAAGTGTTGTTTTGTCTATTGTAACCTTAACATCACTTGGCACATCTATTGAATTACTGTGAACTTCTTTCTTAACCTTTGGTTTAGCTTCTTTTTTAATTTCTTTCTTAACCATAATAATTCCTACTTTTTAATTTAATAAACAAATGCTATTAATCTTCCACCAAGCTTGTTTTTCTTAGCTTCAACGTGTGTCATAATACCTTTAGTTGTGCTAACAACAAGTAAACCAACATCTCTTGAAATTAAAAAAGATTTCTCAAACTTTTCATAATCTCCGTGCTTAACAGCAAATCTTGGTTTGATTGCCTTACACTTATTTATCTTACCATCAAGATAAACAATTAATTTTTTATGTGGCTTTTTGTCTATGACTTTAAAGTTAGCTATGTAACCTTCGTCTTTCAAAACCTTGATTACTCCTTCAAGGAAATTTGAATGACTTAAAGCGCATGTCCTTTTTGCAACATTTTCTGCATTGTTTATGTTATTTAATGCATCTGAAACTGGATCATTTAAACTCATCAACTTCACCTAATAAATAAATTTTATCCCTTTAATCATATTTTTTAAAACCTAACTCTTCTGCATAATCATTAAAACATCTTCTACAAATATTAAGATTATATTTTCTTATAAGACCTCTTTGTGATTCACAAAACCTACACTTTCTTGCTCTCTTAAGTTCTTTGCTTGTTTTACTTAAAGCTGGTCTTTTTGATTTTGTTTCTGTACTCATTCAATCACGACCTTTAACTTTTCTTTTGCAAATTCCATAGCATCTTCTTTTGTAATTAAATGCTTCTTTCCTATTTTTGCAAACTTTAGTTTTCTTAATTTAACTCTGTATCCTCTTCTTCTAAGAGACACACAAACATCAAAACCTCTTATTCCAAGTTCTGGATTGTACTTAACTCCAGGAACATCAAGGTATTCTCTAATACCGTATGAGAAATTACCATCTTTTGAAAATGATTTTTTCTTTAAGATGTGTTTCTTTGCTCTTAATGTTAAATCAATAAAATCATTAGCTTCTTTTCCTCTTAAAGTTGTTTTACAACCAATAGGAAGCCCAGGTCTTATTCCCCAAGTTGGAAGCTTAACTTTACATTTAGTTTTTACTCCGTGTTTCTTTGTAACAAGTTCAAGAATCTTTACTGCTTTTTCAAGTTCAGCACCTGATTCTCCAACACCAATGTTAACAACAACCTTGTCAACAAATACATCTCTCATTACATTCTTTTCAGCCTTAACTTTTGGCTCTTTTTTTATTTCTTGTTTTTTATCTTGCATAAAATATCACAAAATTTAATTAATAACTATTACGTTTTTTTCTATAGTTTCAAACTCAAAGCTTTTTGTTTTAGCTTTAATTAATTCATGTCTTTGCATTGTTCCTGGAGTAACTGCTGTTATCTTACCAATTTGTCCAACATGCTTACCATTGATTACAAGGATTTCGCTTCCTTTTTCAAGTGGATAATATTCTTTTATTGTTCCTTCAAGTAAATCAATCTTTATTGATGCTTTTGGTTTATAAGCTTTATTTGTTGTAATGATTGTTCTACCATCATTTGTTACGATTTGGATTTGTCCTTTCTTAACAACTGTTTTCTTAACAATCTTACAAACTTTGTAGTTTGATTCATCTTTTGTTATTTCCTTAACTGAGTATGAACCATTGCTTGTTGAAATTACTCTATATAATTTATTGATCTTTGGAATTTCAATAACATCAAATAATCCAACTGGTAATCTATGTTCAGATACTTTCTTTTTATCAACGATTATTTCTTTATTATTTATTATATATTTGATTTCTCTTGCATTATCAGCAAGATGTAAAATATCTCTAAGTACAAAACCAATTGAAACTGCTGTTGATTTATTGTGTTTCCCTGGTTTTGGATTAATTAAAAATCTTTTAGTTTTATCAATTCCTGATATCTTATGAGCTTTTTGAAGCTTTAAACATTTTGTTTCGCCTTTATTTGCCATTTTATTCCACCTTTTTATTGGTTGGTGTTTTTTTAATTGTTTTGTGTTTTCTTGAAATTCTTCTAATATCTGTTAAAACAACGTCTGTTATTAAAAGATTTGATGCAACAAAAGGTAATAATTTTTCTTGACCTCTGTTGTTACTACGTTTAATATCTTTAATGAAAATTCTTTCTTTAGTATAATCTACTCTTTCAACTTTTCCTGTTTTTCCTTTATTATCTCCAGTCATAATCTTAACTGTATCTCCCTTTCTAACAGTAAGTTTCTTCTTTCCAATACTTGCAAATAACTTCTTATCAAGTGGAGAGGTTAATAAATTTCTTTTATGATGATAAATTACATCATACATTCTTTTTCTTTGTTTACCTGGATTAATTGTTTTTTCCATATTTAATCATTTTTTAAATTATTTAAATAACTGCAGATGCAAGACCAGCAATCTTTGAATATCTTTCTCCAACTTCCTTTGCAACACAACCTTTTACTTCTGAAGCCTTAGGAAAACCCTTAGGATCAGTTAAAACAACTGCATTGTCTTCAAAGCAAATTCTAAGTCCGTTTGCTCTTCTATATTCCTTCTTAACTCTAACAACAACTGCTCTTTCAATTTTTTTCTTCATTGAAGGATTACCTTTCTTAACAACAACGTTTATCATTGTTCCAATTCCAGCTTCAGGATGTTGTCTTTTTCTTGTTCTTTGATTAAATACAGATACAATTTCAACAATCTTTGCACCACTATTGTCAGCACAATTACATCTAGATCCAACTTGAAGACTTCTAACTACGTTTGCACTTATTTGTTTCATTCTTCATCACCTGTCTTTGTTGTTTCTACTTGTGTTACTTTCTTATCTTTTGGTATGTTTTCTGTATTTATTTTTTTAATTATAATCATTGATTTGGTTTTACTTATTTTTCTTGTTTCTCCACAAAGAACAACATCTCCAACAGCAACATCCATTCCTTCAGGAACATGTACTGCAAAAGTACTTTTCTTAACAAGATATCTTTCATACTTTGGAATGAATTTAATTGTTTTAACTTCAACATGAGCAGTCTTTTTAGATTTCATTCTAATTATCTTTGCTTCAATTAATTTTCCTCTTATAGAAAATTCATTCTTAACTTTAATTTTTGTATCTTTTTTCATTTAAGATCACATTATATCCATCTTTAATATTTCTTTTTTTTTAATTGTAATTAATTTTTCTTTCTTTGTTCTGATTACTAAAATTTCTTTTGTTTCATTTATTACAAATCCACAAATCCCAATCTTGCTTAAGTCACTTGAATTTATAATCTTTACATTCTTTCCTAGGTATTCAAGATCTTTTAAATTAAGCATCAATAAACTCCTGTAAATATCCTTTCTCAACTAATAATAATTTCACTTTATCCTTTTGACTTCCTTGTATTTCAACTATGTTGTTTTTTAAAGTTCCCCCACAAGCAAGTTTCTTTTTCAAAAATTTCTCAATATCCTTTCCTTCTTCAAGCGTTGAAAATCCAGAAATTGTTGTTACAAACTTCTTGAATTTTTTTCTTTGAATTGCGATTTTAATGTGTTGAGATTCTTTTGATCTTACCCCACAAGTACATATACTTTTTGGCAAGTGACAGGTTGGACAAATTTCATTTATCATTATATTATCTTTCTCCTATATCTATTTCTTTTTAATTTCAGTTTTTGGTTTTGCAATCTTTGGTTTTGCTAAAACAATTGGTTTTGGTTTGTTTAATTGGTTAAATCTTGTTAATAATCTTGCAATTTCTTTCTTTAATTGTTTCTTCTTTGCTGTATTGTTTGACTTTGTTTTTGAAGCAAGCATACCTTTAAACTTTGCAAGCTCAATTTTAAGTTCAGAAACCTTTAAATTAATTGCTTCTATTGTGTTTAATTCAACTCTTCTTTTTTTAACCATATAAAGATCACATTTATTTATTCTTCGTCTTCAGTTTCAATTATTGTTTCTTCTTTCTTTTCAATAACTTCTGTTTCAATTGCTTTTGTATCTTCCTTCTTTTTCTTAGGAGCTTCTACATCTGCAACTTTCTTTTTTGAAACCTTTTTTTCAATTACATCGTTCTTTTTTACTTCATCTATCTTTGTTTCTTCTTTAGAAACAACTTTTTTGTTTTTCTTAATAATTTTTATATCTGATTCATGTGTTTCTTCTACAACTTCTTTTTCTTCTGTCTTTGCTTTTGTAGAATCATCAGTCATTTTTTCTTTTCTTTTTTCTAAGATATCTTCTTCCATTCTTATCTTGAAATCAGTTGCTAACTTCTTAACATCAACCTTATCACTAAATAAAATGTCTGGTGTTACAATTCTAAGTGTTATTCCAATTGTTCCAAGTCCAGGAAATGTTGTTCTTTTTTCACAAATTACAAGGTTCTTTTGATCTCCAGCTTTCTTCATGTATCCGAAGAAGAATCTAGATTTTCTTTTTCTTTGTCCCTTACCGCTTGTGTTTCCTTTTGCAATTATTTCTGCACCTATTGCTCCTGCTTCCTTAATTCCTTTAAGTGCATTGTAAACAACAGTTTTCCATGCAGTTCCTCTCCCTATCTGAGATTGTATGGATTCCATAATTACTTTAGCATCAAGATTCTTATTTAAGATTTCTCCAATCTCAATATGAACTTTGCTTAAACCAAATTGATTTTCAATGTCTTCAGTAAGTCCTCTAATATTAGAACCTTTCTTACCAATAATGAAACCTGGTTTAAGCGCATAAATAATAACTCTTGTGTATAATGAAGTTTTTACAACTTCAACATCAACAAAGCCTGCGCCCTTAAGCTTCTTTTTTAGAAAATTTGATATAGCTATCTTTTTCAGCTTATCCTTAATAAAAATATTTTCTTTCAAGACTTATTCCTCCAAAACAATAACTTCTATGTTTGTGGATTTACTTTTTCTATTTTTTCCTGATATTCTACCAAGAGGTTGCATTTTGCTTCTTTGTACACCCTTGGTTGCAAACATATGTATTATTCTTAACTTTTCTGAATCTAAATTTTTATTTTCTGCGTTAGCTTTAACTTCTTCTAAAAGCTTTTTAACTTCAGCAGCGGCCTTAACAGGGAATCTTCCAGCTGGTGTTCCGCGTTTTGCTTCTCCTTTTCTATGAGCAACTTTCTTTCTGAATCTAACAAGTGGAAGGTGATCTTTCATTTCCATAATGTTTGATGCAATAAGTATTGCTTTATCAAGCTTTTTACCCATAAAGTAATTTGAAAACTCAATTCCATATCTACTAGATATAGGAAGGTTTACTCTTTGGGATCTTGCTGATCTCTTTGGATCAATTGGTTTCTGATAATTAAAAATATGAACCATATTATCACTTTACTTTCTCTCGCTTATTGCTGTACTAGACTTTGTAGCACCAATACCAGCTTTTCCGTGTTTTACTTTCTTTCTTGTAAATGCAAATTCACCTAAATAATGTCCAAGCATTTCTATTTGGATATCAACAGGCACAAATTCTTTACCATTATAAATTTCAACTTTCTTACCAACCATTTTAGGAGTAACAATTGAATCTCTTCTGTGAGTTCTAATCTTGTTATCCATTTTCTTGTCAGTTTCAAATCTTTGATAGAATTGTGAGTTTCCGTCTCTTAAAAGAGTTCTTCTTGCTCTTGATGTTGTAATTTGAGCAAAATCTCTTAAAGACATCTTCTTTAATTCTTCAATTGTTTTTCCTTTATAATTAATTTCTGCTTCCATTTCAATTTCACGTCTTTTAATTATTTTAATATATTAAATATAAAAAGAAGAAAATTACTTCTTCTTTCTTCCACTTCTGCTTGCTGCAATTGATCCAACCTTTCTTCCTGCAGGATCATTTCTAGATGTTGACTTAGAGTGACCTACGTGGTGTTGAGATCCACCGAATGGGTGATCAACAGCATTCATTGCAACTCCTCTTACTCTTGGATAAGGCTTACCCTTAGCTTTCATTGCATAGAATCTATTTCCAGCAGTAACAAATGGCTTGTTTACTCTACCACTTGATGCTGTAAAACCTATTGTTGCACGAGCATTTAATGGGAAAGATTTAATTTTTCCTGAAGGTAATTTAACAAGAACAGTATCTTTCTTTGATACAAGTATTGCGTATTGTCCACTTGCTCTTCCAAACTTTCCTCCATCTCCATAATTTTTTTCAATATTAAATATCTTTGTTCCTGGATCTATTTCTCCAAGGAATAAAACGTTTCCAACCTTTTGACTTGCTCCTCTTCCAAACTCAATCTTTTGTCCAGAAACTAACCCTTCTGCACAAATTAAATTTGTTTTTCTTCCATCTTCAAGAAGAATTTCAACAAGTGGGGCTGATCTTATTGGGTCTGTATACATGTTAATAACTTGGCCAATAATCTTATCTGTAAATAATTCATAATTAACATCGCACTTAGAATGAATTGTTGCCTTGTATTTTGGAGAACCCTTTCCCCTTCTTTGTAATTTAAGTCTTCTTCCCATATTATATCAACTTTAATTT
>JBAWVI010000010.1:0-15222 GCA_037147375.1 archaeon
TATCTTTATCAACAACCCATTGTGGTTTCTTAAGTTGCTTACTAAATCCCCAATGAATGGAACTATGAAGAGTTCTTAAAAATATGTTTCTATTACTTATCTTTCTTTGTCCAGAAAAAATAAGATTAAAATCAATATTAATTTTTTCATCTGTTAGCTTTACTCTATTTTCAATAACTTCTTCTTTATCAACATCTTTATTGAACATATAGCTTGCATTACTTGGCATATTATATGCAAATGTTCCAATTATATCATAATTTTTCTTTTCTAAGATTCTTCTAGCTACAGGAAGAGATGATCCACTTTGTCCAGCACAAACTCCAATAATAATTACTTTCTTTTTCTCAACATTTGGAAGTTGTTCTAAAAAATCAATTACAAAGCTTGGAGGATACCATGCATAAACTGGAAAACCAATAACTAGAAAATCATAATCTTTTTGACTTGTAACAGTTAAGATATCTTCAATCTTTTGTTTTTCAATATTAATCTTATTTTGCTTGAAATACGTACACCAAGAATCAATAACATAAGCAGTATTTCCAGTTCCTGAAAAATAATAAGCAATTCCAGATTTAGAATCTTTAATTTCTTTTGAAACCATACCTTATAATATATTAGATAAGATTTATATTGATTTTGCTTGGCCAGCTACCCCCCCAAAAAGAATATATATTCATTGCTCTAATATCTATTATCAAGCTAATTTTTGATAAAAAATGAAAGAAAAAGATACTACGCTTATTTATTTTAGGCATAATCAGTTCCGTGATGGACAAAAAGAAATAATAACAGACATCTTAACAGCTATAACTGAAAAGAAAAACATTCTTCTTCATGCACCAACAGGAAGTGGAAAAACTGATGCTGCTCTTTCTGCAGCAATTACTTTTGCAAAAGAAAATAATAAAAAAATTCTTTTCCTAACTCCAAAAACATCTCAACATAAGATTGCTCTTGAAGTTGTAACTGATATTAATAAAAAATATACTCTTAATCTTAGAGCAATAGATTTTGTTGGAAAAAGACATTTATGTATTGATCCTGTTGTTTCTCAAACAGGAAGTAACTTTTATGAAGTTTGTAAGTATGCAAGAGAGAAAGGACAATGCCCTTTCTTTATTAATGCAAGACCAACTGATAAAACTAAAAAAGAATTACTTGTTTATGATTTAAATCAAGCATTTTTAGATAATCTTGTAATATCTCATCATTCAATTAAAGAAATTTCTGAAAACTTTAAAACAGGATCTGGAAAACCATTTCCATTATGTCCTTATGAGGTTGCGAAGATATATGCAAAGAAATGTAACGTAATTATTGCAGACTATTATCATGTATTTTCAAAAAAGATATCTGATTCTTTACTTGGAGAACTTGGTGTTAATCTTTCTGATTGTATATTAATTATTGATGAAGCACATAACTTAGAAGAAAGACTTCTAAAGCTTCAATCTAAGTCTCTTAATACAATTATATTAAACAAAGCTGCTAAGGAAGCAGGAGATCTTAAAAATAATGTTCTTAAAACAACCTTACTCTCTCTTGCAGATGCAATTGAAACTATTGCTGAAAATAAACTAAAGGATAGAGATGAAGAGTTTATTAAAGCTAATGAACTAATCTTAGAATATGAAAATCACATGCTTGAAATAATTGATGAGCTTGAAAAAACAGGCTTGGAGTACATTGAAAAGACTGAAGAAGGAAGGTCAGCTCTAATAACTGTTGCTCTTTTCTTAAATGATTGGCTAATTGATACTCAAACACACATAAGGTTTGCTAAAAAAGAAAATAGAATAGTTTCAATCAAGCACAATGCTCTTGCAATCACAGAAGTTACAAAAAGTGTATTTGATAGTGCATACTGTTCTATTCTAATGTCTGCAACCTTAACCCCAACATCCATGTATCAAGAAATATTTGGACTAGGAAAGAATCTTATTGCAAAGGAATATCCATCTCCCTTTTCAGAAAAGAATAGATTAGATCTATTAGTTCCTGGAGTCACAACTAAATACACAACTAGAAACGATAATAATTATAAGATTTATGGAGATTATATTAACAAATGTGTAAACTCAATTCCTGGTAACGTTGTTATCTTTTTTCCATCTTTTGAGGTTATGCGTTACATCTTACCAAATATAAAAATAAATAAACCAAAGATTATTCAAGAAGAGGGAACAGACTCTAAAGAGTTTGAAGATATGATAACTAAGTTTAAGCACGAGTCTAGAAAGTTTGGAAGTGCACTCTTTGCTGTAATGGGTGGAAAAGCAAGTGAAGGAATTGATCTTCCAGGAAATTTCTTAATTGGAGCAATTATTGTTGGAGTTCCTTTAGGAAAGATGGAACTATTTACAAAAGCAAGAATAGATTATTATGAGAAGAAATATAATAAAGGATGGGCATATGCTTACATTCAACCAGCTATTCAAAAAACAATACAGAGTGCAGGAAGAGTAATTAGATCAGAAACAGATAGAGGAGTAGTTATTTTCCTTGATGAAAGATATACTTGGCCTAACTATAAAACTTACTTACCAAAAACATTAAAGTTTAAGATAACAAAAACTCCAGAAATAGATATTAGTGAGTTCTTTAAATAAAACCCCAATCTTTATAAATAATTGTGTATATATATTATATTAAGAGTGAACTAATTTTGTGCTTAAATTATTAAAATTAAAACATAAAAATAAATGAAAAAATAAAATGTGATATTATGGAACTTCCAAAAGTAATTAAAACATACTGTAGAAAATGTAAAAAACACACAGAACATAAGCTTAAGGCTTACAAGGCAAAGAAAGCTAGAACCTTATCTAAAGGAACTAGAAAGAATATTGATAAGCACAAGTCAGGTTATGGAGGAATGGCAAAGCACGTTAAAGGTGTTAAGAAACAGAATAAAAAGCCAGTTTTCACAGCTGAATGTGCTGTTTGTAAATCAAAGCACTATTTCGTTATTCCTAAAAGAATGAAGAAGATAGATGTTGGTGGAGGAGAATAAAATCTCCTTTTTACTAGCAAATTCCTTTTTTTATAAAAACAGTTCTATTTTTAAAAGCTTATTTTAAATATTTATAATATATGGTTAAGATAGATAATTATTATAAGTTTGTAGGTGCAAGTTTTGGACTTGCATACTTTGTTGGTTTAACAATAGCATTAATATATATTTTACTTGGAGCAAGCTATCCAGTTCCAGAAAGCTTTACAAGTTCTCTTCATCTAACAAGTCAAATCTATTTTAAAACTACATATCTTGATATGTCAAACACAAGTTTTAATTTAGCAGTAATTCCATTTTCTTATTTAATTGAAGCAGTTAACTATGGGTTTTCTCACACCATACTGTTAACCTCATCTTTCCTTGGGCAAATTAAATTACTTGTTCAATTATTACCACTTTTATTTTTCTTTTTGAGCTTTATTATATTTTCAACTATTGGACTAAAAGCATTCCTTTACATAATTAAAAGCATTGTAAATTATTTCTTGCAAAAAAAGGATAGATTCAATAAATTAGATTTTAAAATATTTACAAAAAGAGATATTATATTTTTCTTTATAGGAATAATTAGTTTAATGGTTGGAACTATATTCCAATTAAAGCTAATTAAAATCATGTTTATTTTTTTAATAAACTTTAAATCAATTACATTTGCATTAATATTAATCTTATATCTTATTTTAATTCTTATTTCTGGATATACAATATATAACCTTGGTGTTGATGCTTATAATAGGTTAAATAAAAAATAAGGAACATAAAAATGGGATTAGATTTTAAAGATGAAGATGTTGTAGTTGGAAGAAGCCAAAATCAGATTGATAAGTATGGTTCTAAAGGAACAGGATACATTGGTAAGGTTGTTGTTTCTGCTGGAGATGAACCTGTTCTTGGTAAAAAGGTACTTATGGACTTATCAAGATCACACGTTATGATTGTTTGCGGAAAAAGGGGTGGAGGAAAATGTGTAACTGGAGATACTCTTGTTACTCTCTCAAATGGGCAAGAAGTTCAAATTAAAGATCTTGAAAGAAATAAAGATTCAATAATATCAATTAATAATGATCTTAAAACTGAATCAAATAAGAAAGATGAATTTTTTAAAAGAAAAGTAAATAAGCTTATAAAAATTACATTAAGAACAGGTAAGGAAATTAAATTAACTCCTGAACATCCTCTCCTTACAATTAAAGGATGGGTAAAAGCTAAAGATCTTAATGTGAAATCAAGAATTGGAACCTATAATATAAATAAATTAAAAACAAATAAAATCCCAAAAGAAATCTGGGAAATATATAAACTAAAAAATATAAATATTATAAGAAATATAGTTGGATCTGAAAATATTCAAAAAATAAAAAAATATAATTATTCTCCATCTAGAGAAAAGTTGCTTGAGATTGCAAAAGCAGATAAAAGTAAGGATCTAGAAAAGATTGCAAACTCAGATATCTTCTGGGATGAAATTAAAAAGATTGAAGAAATTAAAGGTTCATTTGATGTTTATGATATTTCAGTTCCTGAAAATCACAATTTTATTGCAAATGGAATAATAGTACACAATAGTTATTCAATGTCAGTAATTATTGAAGAATTTTGTAAACAACCTTTTGATATTAAAGAAAGATTATCTGTTATTGTTATTGATACAGTTGGTATCTTTTGGACAATGAAGTATGCAAACAAAGAAGAAGGAAATGATCTTTCAAAATGGGATCTTAAAGCTGAAGGAGTAGATATTAGAAACATGATACCTTTTGGTAAACAAGATTTCTATAAAGAAAAAAATATTCCTTTTGATATTCCTTTTTCAATTAGAACCTCACAAATGGATTTAGAAGATTGGCTTGGGATGTTTCGTTTATCTTGGAAGGATCCTGAAACATCTCTTCTTTCAAGAACAATGGAAGCAATAAAAGAAAAGGTTGGAACTCTTTATGATATGGATGATATCATGAAGGTCGCACTTAAAGATGAAGAAACAACAATTGATGTTAAAAATTCTCTTGTTAATAGACTTAAGGTTGCTAAAGGCTGGGGACTCTTCTCAAAGCAAGGAACAACAACTAAAGAGTTTGCAAGGCCCGCAACAATTACAGTTATTGATGTTTCAACATACAAGCAAACAATTGGAATGGAAGCAGTTTCAGAACTTATTGTTGGACTTCTTGGAAAAAGATTATATGAAGAAAGAATGCTTTACAGAAAAGAGGAAGAAATGAATCTCTTGTCTGGAAAAAAGAAAGAAAGTGAAATGCCAATTATCTGGATGATGATTGATGAAGCACACATGTTCATGCCACAAGATAGACCAAGCATGGCTCTTGATGTTCTTCTTCAATGGATTCGTGTAGGGCGTCAACCTGGACTCTCTTTACTTCTTGCAACACAGAGACCAAATAAGCTTCATTCGGAAGCAATTTCTCAATGTGATTTATTCTTATCAATGAGAATGACTGCTCAAGAGGACATTAATGCAGTTTCTGCAATCAGACCAAGCTATCTTAACTTACCAATAGATAAGTTTTATGCACAAATGCCAAAATCCCAAGGTTATGCAATTCTCTTAGATGATAATTCTGAGAAAATGATGCTAATCAAGATAAGACCAAGACTTACATGGGATGGAGGAAAAACTGCAAACGTGTTTGTTGATTAAATTAATTTTTTGCTCTAATTTTATGAAGTATCTTTCTTTCTTGTTCAGATAACACGTGCCAGAAATGCTTAATACTATAAGCAACTGGTTTTTGTAGGATTATACTTGTATAAAGATTTACTTTATTTCTATTAACATCCTTTATGTTCTTTGAATAAAGAAGTGCAATAAACCTAAATGCCATTGATATTGCAATAACTAAAAGAATAGCTTGTACTTCATTACCATATACCTTTTTACCAATTGCAATTATTCCTGCACCAACTAAAGATCCTGCAAGCATAGCAAATGCCTGGAAAATATAAAAGAAAGACATATGGTTGATTAAATCAACCTTAACATTTTGATAAAAGTAATTTAAAATTGCATAATTAAATCCTGCAAATATAATTCCAGACACAAATTGTAAAATAATAAGAACAGGTAAATTTTTTAGGAAAAGAAATTCAACAAATAAAGTAAATGGAATAAATGCAATTGTTGTTTTTATAATCTTAACAGAACCGTACTTGTTTGAAACATAGCCCCAATAATATAAGCTAAATACTGATCCAAGTACAAATGCAGCAAACCATAAAATATAATCAGAATAACTAAATTTTAATACACTTAATAATAAATATGGAAAATAAGATGTTGAAATAAATAAACCAAAATAATAAAGTAAAACAAATATTAAGAAGTTAAAGAAAATCTTATCTTTTAAAACTTCTTTTTTAAATACAGCAAAGATTGGTTTAGACATTCTTGTAGTTTCTTTAACAATATCATCTTTATCTTCTGTTTTACTTATCTTATTTAAAAATCTGGATGAAATGTATCTAAACAAACCAGCACACAAGAAAAGGATTACAAATCCAATCAATTGAGGATCTGATTGAACAACATCAAGAAGTAATCCTGCAAAGATTATTGGAAGTAAAGAAAACAAATCTAAAATTAAGTTTTTGGATGCAATAAACTTACCTATTTTTTCAGGAGGAAATAATCTTCTCATCCAATCACGATAAATTGGATCAAGTAAGATTCCACAACCAACTAATAAAGTATATACAACTATAACTGCCCAAACAACTGTTGATCCAACAAACAAAAACTTTACTAAAGCTAGTGGAATCCACAAGAATGCTTGAAGAGTTACAAAGAAAACAACAGCTTGTCTCTTTGAATTAAACTTACTTAGTATCTTATATGAAATAAGAACTAAGAAAGAAGTTATAAATAATGGAAGAGTATCAATTAATCCAACTTGCAAAGGAGATGCTCCAAGAGTGATTATAAATGGAACTAAGAATGATAAAGCAATTGAGTTCATTAGAACCCAAAATATACCATCACTAATTGAATATTTAGTATCTCTCTTAATTTGTGGATTAGTATTTTGAAAGTCTAGCATATTTTATTCAAGTTTAAATTTAGTTTAATATTAATAGATAGTTAGAAATATTTATAAACAAGATTTAAGAATTAAAATAGTGCTCGAAGGGGGATTCGGACCCCCGTTATCAGAGTGAGAGTCTGATGTGATTACCGGGCTACACTATTCGGGCAATAATTATTTGAAAATTAATTATGTTTACTAAAAACCTAAAAAATAAGATCTCTCACAATATATATTATGAATGTAAATATATTTAAACCCTTTATTTCTTTCTTTTTGAGGACTTTTTAGGAGTAGTTGCTTTGCTTTTCTTTTGCTTTGGCTTAGGTATTTCAATCTCTTCCTCATCTTCAAGCAAAGGTTCTTCAACTTCTTCATCTAATACTTGATCTTCATCTTCAAGCGCATCCTCATCTGGAAGCAATCCTTCAATCTCATTATCTTCATTAAAACCAAGTCCATCATCTTCTTCTCTTGGATTTATTCTTTTTCTTGAAGTATATTCTCCTTCTTTTCTAATTCCAAGAACATTTGTGTTCTCAACTCTAGTACTTGTGAAATTAAGTATATAAAATATTATAAAGTTCAATAAAATAAAACCAATTATGATTTGATAAAATAAACCTTGAGCATAAATCATTAATAATCTTACAAGAAGAAGAATGCTTGAGAATATCTCAATATATGATAAATATCTTTCCTTTAAGAAAAGCTGGGTTGTATTAACAAATATAAATCCTAAAGTTGCAAGAGAAATAAATAAACCTAATAAGAAAGGAGATGTAAAAAAGAAAGAAAGAACAGTAAACAAGAATAGAACATATGGTGCTATCTTTCTTAATAAGCCAGTTCTAATTGTAATTGTAGTCATAAATCTTCTTATCTCTTTTTGAGTACAGAATATATAAGAGAAAAAGATTTATAAAGATAACTAAGAAAAGATGATTAAGAATAATCATCTTTTTCTTTTAGATTTTACTTGAAATAAAGATACAATCTGTTTTTGAGTTTGGAATAAATAGATTGTTAAAAATAAGATTATAGAAATAAATAAAACTATTATAAGTAAGTACACTCCTAAAAACCAAGAAACAAATAATGTGAAAATTCCTAGTATTAAGTAAATAAAAGTGCCTACAATACAAGTATATAATTCAATTAATAGCATTATTCTTCCATAATTTTGATAATTCCATAATCCTAGACCAGTTACTAATGAGTAGATTCCAAACATTAAAAGGAAAACTCCAATTACAATAAATATTCCAATTCCAACTGGTTCTACTTCAGATTGCATAAGAGTTAGTATTTGTTTATTAAATATACTCAAAAATAATCCAAATACAATAAACATAAATGCCATTAATAAATGATATATTGAAACAAACTTTACAATATATTCATTCAATTCTAATTTTAATAATTTTTTAAACATCTCTAATCCCCCTTTGATTATTATATAAGTATATACCCGCTTACTTTAAAAATATAATTATTACCTAAAATATTTATAGAAAGGATTAAAAACAATTAGATAACTGATATATTTAATATCTAAATAATAATACTTAATCACAAACTAATGGGGAGTAGATACTAATGAAAAAAATTACAATGAAAGTTTTTCTTATAATAATTTTAATATTTATTGGTATTACTGTTGGATGGTTAATAGTTAGTGGAATATTAAGTAATCCTAGAAATACAGTAGAAAGTGTTATGGGGAATGATTTTCTTCCAGAACCAATTCCTTCTTGTGTAGATTCAGATGGTGGACTAAATGATTTTTTGAAAGGAAATATAAGTCTTAATGGAGAAGTTGTTGCAACAGATTATTGTCAATCTAATAATAATTTAATTGAACATCGCTGTAATTTAAATGATATATATAGTACAGATGATAATGCATTAGTAGTTATACCATTTAGTTGTTCATATATTGGTTCGTTATTTGGTTTAGATTTAGTTTGTAGAAATGGAGCTTGTATTGATCTCAATTCAGAACCTGGATATGTTGGAGAATATAAAATTGGAGTACTTAAAGATGCAAGTGAACCTTGTCCAGATAAATGTGATGTTATACCTGTAGAAATAAAAGATATCCCTACAACTAATAATCTAATTGATGAGAGCAATATTACTTGCACAGAATCAGATGCAGGAATAGATGAAGCAAATAAAGGTAGCGTAACTTATATGGATGAAGTTGTTTCTACAGACCACTGTTTTGACAGGAAAACACTTATAGAAGGTTATTGCATGACTGAGAACATAACAAGTCCAACTGCATTTAATATAGAAATAAAATGTTCTGATTTCAACCCAAATTCGATTTGTGAAAATGGAGCTTGTGTTACTCAAAACTAAATTAATAATATTTTAAGAAAAATAATTAAAGAAATATAAAATATTAGGAGGATTATAAAATGAGTAAAGTAAGAAAAGTTAATTGGACTCTTGCCTTAGTAATGTCTGTTGTTTTCGGATGGCTTGGAGTTGACAGGTTTATTATGGGTCACGTAGTCTTAGGTATATTAAAATTAATAACATTTGGTGGACTTGGGATTTGGTGGCTTGTTGATTTAATTAGAATATCAACTAAGGATAAGTTTAGAAACGTACAATGGGTTAAAGAATAAGTTTAAAGAAAGATATTATATCTTTCTTCTTTTTTTTATTTCTTAAGATATTTTTTATAGTTTTTATAAAAGAAAGGCATATCCTTCCAGATATTTTTTACCATTTGTCTATCAAACATCTCATCTACAAATCCACTTGTGTCATCTAATGCTTCAACATTATCTTTTACTGGTACTTTTTTATTATAACAAACTTCATAGAATAAAGGAGATTTATAATTGAATTTTTCTTTAATGTATTGTTGATGATCAGTACTCATTGAAACAATTAAATCATAATTAGTTATATGCTCTTGATTTAGTTTTCTTCTTCTATGTGGAGAACAATCAATACCTATTGTTTGAAGTTCATCTTTTACTTCATAAAGAATGTTTTGAGGATTATTACCTGTAACTCCAGCTGAAGCTACTTCAATATTCTTAATTTTATTAAGTTCACAGTACTTTTTAAGGCAATACTCAGCAATCATACTTCTAAATACGTTACCAGTACATACAAAAAGAATTTTAGTTGGTTTCATATATATAATATAGTACATTATATTTATATTATGGAGTAAAAATCAAAAAATAAGAGGAAAAAATGAAATTATGTACATTTCATTCAATTAAGGTTCCAATTCCTCTATTACGTAATTTTGTAACATCTGTGCTTAGTTCTTCACAAAAAGTCTTTCCTTTATCTGTCTTCATTTCATTACAAGTAAATGGAAGAGTTCCTGTATATTTTGGGTTTGATACATCAAAAACCACAAAGTTAAGATAACATATATCCTTTAAGTCATCAGAAACATCTATGTTGTCACATGACTTATAACTTGATCCAAAACTATATCCTGTTGATAATGTATAGCAGTTTGTTTTAGGTTCTGTTCTTGCACAAAGTGTGTCACTATAAGTTGGTATCCCATTTACATCTTCACTTTTTATTCCAAAGCAAGAATAAAATTCTTTATTTTGATTTCTATAATTTAAATATCCATAACCTTCGAGATTGAAGTTAATACCATCACACACTGTCTTATCTTGATTCATTTCAGCAATATGAACAACGCAAGATTCTTCTCCTGAAACATCAAGTGGGTTTAAAGGATTAGAATTATACTTACAATAATCCTTGTCAAGTGCTGCCCATGCATATGAAGCTAAACAAGTGTTCTTACATACATCATTATCAATTGCATTACATTCTTTTGGGTTTAAAGAAATTAGAACAGATGTAAATATACTTTGATATTCTTCACATTGGGTTGCTCCTGTATTGTAAAAAACTTTATCTGTATTACTATCGCTTGTGCTTTTAGCAGTTTTTGGCATAAATAAGATTGCACCAATTACAACTATAACAACGATTATTCCAATTAAACCATAAATTAATAATTTTTTATTTATCATAATATTCCTCTCTCTAATTTATTCCCCTAACTATTATCTACTATCTAATTAAAAATATTTAAATAGGTTACTTAATTGTTAGGTAATTTGCTTAATAAATTATAAAAAAAGTTATTCTACAGTTTCTAAAAATTTCTTTGCAATTACAGTAATATCTTGATTTGTGGAAATTCCTGTGTATTCACTTCCATCTTCAACAATGTTTGCAACAACAATGTTTGCACCATTAAATATAGCACTTCTTGCTTCCTTTAAGTCAACTCCACCAGCTGCAGAAATTATACAATTATACTTTGCACGTATCTTATTAACGTTCTTGTACCCTATAACCTTTCCTCTTATTGTTTCTTCATCTCTTCCCTTATGAAGAACAATTACTTTTGGTGGTTTTTTAAGATGTCTGAGAATCTTGTGTGGTTCTTCAACTCCGATCATGTCAATCATTGAATCTATTCCATAATTTTCACATTGTAATATGAAATTATTAAGTGTTTCAATAGGAGCTGAACCAAGAACTGTTGCTGCGCTTGCACCTGCTGATTTTGCAAAAGAAACTTCTTCTCGTCCACCATCCATTGTTTTAAGATCTGCAACAACATATCCACCCCAAATTCTTGCAATTTCTCTAATCCCTTTTATTCCTTCTCTTTTTATAAAAGGAGTACCTGCTTCAATAAGGATTTTTTCACTGTAAGGAATTTTTGGTAGTATGCTATGCACGTCTGCAAGTGTTCCATTAAATGCAATCTGAAGATAGCGATTTCTAGAAATTAGTTTAACTGGTTTTCTTATATTTAAAAAAAGATTAATGGGAGTAGGTTGATTAGTTTCTGTTCCTGTTGCTCCTGAATAAGCAGCTGCTTGAAGTTCTTGCATCTCTTTTAAAAAATCAATAAGTTTACCCATACAAACCTGTCCAACAAATATAACATCTTTTTAAAAACTAAAATTGAAAGAAGAAGTTAGTTTACTTCTTCTTACCAAAAACCTGTCCAATTGCTTGTCCTACATCTGAGGGAAGGAACAAAACAATCTTCTCTGATGGATCTGCTGCAATATCCCTAATTGTTTGCATCATACGAAGCTGGATTGCTGCAGGACTTCTTGAAAGGTTTTCAGCAGCTTTTGCTAAGTTTTCAGAAGCTTTTAATTCTCCTTCAGCTGAGATAATATTTGCTCTCTTTTCTCTTTCAGCTTCAGCTTGCTTTGCCATTGCTCTTTTCATTTCTGCTGGCATTTCCATTTCTTGTATCTTTATAGCTTCTATATTAATACCCCAACCACCTGTTTCTGAATCAACTATTTTTTTAATAGAAGTTGCAATCTTTTCTCTTTCAGTTAATACAAAATCAAGCTCTTCATTACCTACAACATCTCTTAAAGCTGCTTGAGTAAACTGTCTAACTGCATATCCATAATCTTGTATTTTTGTAATTGCTATTTCTGGGTTTTCAACTCTATAATAAACAACAGTATTTGCTAAGATTGGTATGTTATCCTTTGTCATAACTTCTTGTCTTGGTATATCTGCAGTCATTATTCTAAGATCAACCTTTTTCATAGTTTGAAAAATAGGTATGATGTATATTAATCCTGGACCTTTAGTTGCTCTATATCTTCCAAGAGTGAATACAACCGCTCTTTCATACTCATACATTATTTTAAGTCCTGCAAAGATGATTATAATTAAAAAAATAATTACTGGCCAAATCCAAAAAAACATATTCCTACACTCTCCTTAATTTAATTTTAATATAATTAATAAAAATATATACTGAGATTAGGTTTAAAAGAGTTATTGTTTCTTAGAAATTAGGAAAATAAAAATAGTTAGATCTTTATCTATAAGATCTAATTAATTTAATTATTTTTTCTTTAATAATAGTGCACGACCTATTGTCCAAAATACACTAAGGCCAATTATTATATATATTATGTTAACTAGGATAGGAATCTTACCAAAAAGAAAGGTTACAAGATTGAAATTAAAAGCACCAACTAAACCCCAATTAAGACCACCTATCATAACAAGTAAGAATACTATCCAATCAATTAAATTCATTTTCATATTTAATTTTCCTATTATTATTTAGATGTGTTCTATTTTGTTACTAAAACCATAACAGTAAACACATTAAATCTCCATATATTTATATTATAATCCTATCATATCTTATTATTAACATCCGAAGATATAGCTAGTTATTAAATATATAAAATTAATTGATTAAAAATGGGGTTTGCTACTTTTTTTAAGAAAATAATCCAAAAGGATAAGGTTAATGAACCTAAATCAAACACCAGAGAATTAACTTTTGATGAGATAAAAAACATAGTTGAAAATAAGGAAAAAGAAATTAAAAGTAAAGAAAAGGAAATATTTCTTTTAATTAAAGATAGAGCATCTATATTCGCTAATGAACTTAAACATAAAGTAAGAGATTTAGAAGGAATTGATCTTAAATCAAAAGACACTCACGAAAGAGTAAAGCTTATTGTAAAAACAAACTTAAACATATATATTGATCATGTAAGAGGGCTTATAGAAAGCATAAGTAACTTAAATGAAAATAATTTTGAAAATAATATTAAATTAATTAATCATATATTTATGGATTTTGAAAAAAAATCATTTATTAGTTATCAAAGATCTGTTTTTCTAATTGGTGATGATCTAATCGAGACTAGAAAGAGTATTGCTGATTTTTCTAAGTATTTAATAAATATGCTTGAAAAGAATAAAGAAATTATAGGTTATTCTAGAATAATTAATTCAATTACGAAAAAAGTAGACCAAGTATCTGAAGCTAACGAAACAATAAGTAAATTTGAGGATATAATAAAACAATTAACAAAAAAAATAAAAGTTTTAGAAGAACAAAATATAACAAATATAGAATTAATTGAAAACATCAAGAAAAATAAAAGTTATAACGAAAACTCAAAAATACTAGAACAAGTTAAATTAAATGAAACTGAATTAAATCAGGAAATATATGAATTAAAAAGAATAATTGATTTTAAAGGATTAGGAAATATATTTCACACAGATGAGAAAAAAACAAAAATTATAAGTGCATATAAAGATAAATTTGAAGACACATATCTAAAGGATAATGGAACTAGTATCCTTTCCTTACTTGATGAAGCAAAGTTAAATAATCTAACAATCATCTCAAAAATAAAACAAATAAACGAAAAGCAAGAAGAATTAATTAAAATTAAAGCAACAATTAAGAAAGATGAAACAGAAGACTTGCTTGCAGATATACAAAATACAAAAACAGAGATAGAAAACATAAACAATGAAGTTATTAATGAATTTAAAAAATTAGAAAAGATTAAAATTCAAAGAGAAAATCTAATTGATTCAATAAAGCTAGAGTTAGCTAGAATAAATGTAAAAATTTAAATTAAAAGTTAAACAGACCAAAATTTAAATTTATTATTAACTAATTTTAAAACATCAAATATCAAAATAAATAAAATCCCAACACCAACAGCTATTATCCATTGGATTATACTTAAAGAAATCATTCCAAAAATATTATTTAAAGGTGTATAGATAATAACTATTGTTGCTACTATAGAAATTAAAGATGCATAAAAAAGATATTTATTTGTAACTAAAGATCTATTGAATACACCCTTTCTAAATGAACGGAATACAAATGAACCAAATATCTGTAATAAAATTAAAGTTAATACTGTTGTTGTAATTGCATAAGCTGAACTCATACCAAGTACGTTAAATATGAAAAAATAAACTGCTAATGTAAATCCTGCAGTTAATATTCCTGCAAATAAGAATAAATAAATTAAATTTTTATTTAAAATATCTCTCATTTTTGGTTTTTCTAACATAATATCATTGGATGAAGGATTAAACCCTAAAGCAATTGATGAAAAGTTATCAACAACCATATTCATAAATAAGATTTGTAAAGGTAATAAAATTGGAATTGGCCACCCAAGTTTACTTCCAAATATTACTGCAAATATAATTATAAAAAGTTCAGCAAAAGTACAAGAAAGATCATAGGTTATAAATTTTCTAATGTTTGAAAATATTGTTCTTCCTTCCTTGATTGCAGTTACAATTGTTGCAAAATTATTATCTTTTAAG
>JBAWVI010000011.1:0-15086 GCA_037147375.1 archaeon
TAAGATCCTGTGCTTAGTGCTTCGCAGGTTCGAATCCTGTTCCCTGCATTTAAAACTTAAAAAAACAATTATTAAAAAAGATGGTTTATATGACAATGAAAAAAGATTTAATGAATATTGAAAAAAAGGGAATCATTGATTTACTTTATGCTACAAGCAAGCAAAAGAAAAGAGATATTTATGTAAGAGTTGCAGAATTAATTAATGTACCTAGAAGAAGAGAAAATAAAGTTAATTTAAGTAAACTTGAAACATTAGATGTAGTTAAAGATGGAGCAATAGTTATTGTTCCTGGTAAAGTTCTTGGTTCAGGAGTTTTACATAAAAAAATAACAATTTATGCAAACTCAGTTTCAGAATCAACAAAAGCAAAATATAAAGGAATTAAATCAATAAAGGATTTTTGTAAAGATTCTATTGATTATAAAAAAGCAATTATTATTAAGTAAAATTTAGGTGTTATTTATGATTGTAATAAATGGTAAAAATAAAGTATTAGGAAGACTTGGATCAGAAGTAGCTGAAACTCTTTTAAAATCAAGAGAAAAGGTTATTGTTGTTAATGCAAGCGATGTAATAATAAGTGGAGATCAAAAATCTGTTCTTAAAAAATATCATGAAAGAACTGAAAAGATGCAACATGGAAATCCAGAAAACAATCCAAAGTATCCAAGATACCCACACATGATTGTTAAAAGAGCAGTAAGAGGAATGCTTCCAAGAAGTCCAAAGGGAGTTGTTGCACTTAAAAGATTAATGGTTTTCTTAGATGTTCCAGAAGAGTATGCTAAGGAAGTACCAAAAGAAGTAAAATTAAAAGATGTTGAGCACTTAACTTTAAAAGAAATTTCAAAATATCTTGGAGCTAAGCTTAGATAAAATTCAAATAAAAATATAAAAAAATGATAAACTATGGTAAAAAATTATACAGTTAAATCATCAAGAAAAACAGCAATGGCAAGAGCTACAATTAAACCAGGAGCTGGAAACATTAGAGTTAATAACAAAGCACTAGATGTTTTTAGTCATGGTTATAATAAAGACTTAATACTTGAAGTTTCTCAAGTTGTTCCTGAAGAATTTAGTCGCTATGATTACTTTATCCAAGTATCTGGTGGAGGAACTCCTGCTCAAACACAAGCTGTTAGATCTTGTATAGCTAAAGGAATTTTACTTGCTAGTGGAAGTAAGAAAGCATTAAGAGATAAGATGATAGCTTACGATCGTTACATGGTTGTTGATGATGTAAGAAATAAAGAACCAAAGAAAGAACTTGGTCTTGGTGCTAGAAAGAAGAAGCAACACTCTAAGAGGTGAAAGGTATATGATTGTTCCAGTTCGTTGTTTTTCATGCGGTCAGGTAGTTGCTGATAAGTATGATGAATACCTTAGATTAATTAAGGAAGAAAAAAAAACAGAAGCACAAGCTTTAGATCACCTTGGAGTTAAGAAATATTGTTGCAGAAGAATGTTTTTATCACATGTAGAAACAATCGATGAAATTATGCAATATTAAAAAATACAAAATTAAATAAATGTGAAAATAAATGGAAAAAACAAATGAAACAAAGGAAACAGAAGTTCCTCAAGTAAACTCTGGAATGAAAACATTAGTAAATATAGATCTTTATTTAAAGAACGGAATTCACATAGGTACTAAATATAAGAATGGTGCTATGAGAAGATTTATTTTTAAATCTAGAAGTGATAAACTTAATGTTATGGATGTTCAAATAATTGATAAAAGAATAAAGGTTGCAATAGATTTTATTTCAAGATATAATCCAAGCGACATTATGTTTGTATCAAGAAAAAAGTACGCTTTATTTGGTTTAAAGTTACTTGAAAAAAACTTTGGATATAATGTTAAGCTTGATAGATTTATTCCAGGAACATTTACAAATCCAGAATCAGAACATTTTACTGAACCAAGAATGGTTTTCATTGTTGATCCAAATATAGATAGACAAGCAATTGTTGAAGCTAAAAAAATTAGAGTTCCAATTGCAGCATTATCAACAACATCAAGTAATGTTAGAGATATTGATTTAATTATACCTTTCAATAATAAAGGAAGAAAATCAGTTGCATTATTTTTCTGGTTATTAAACAGAGAATTAATGATTTCAAATGGACTTATTAAATCTGAAGCAGAATATACTTATAAGATAGAAGATTTCGTATACACTCTTGCAGATGATTCAAAGGACGATAAAGAAATGTCAAGAACTTCTTCAAGATTCGGTGCAGGTAGATTTGCAAGACCTGGTGGAGCTGGAGCTGGATTTGGTCCAAGACGCCAAGGAAGATTTGAAAGACTTGAAAGAGAGGTTGCAGATTAAAGTAAGAGTGTTAATCTCTTACAGTTAACTATTTAAACTAGATGGTAGTACATATAATATAGCTTTTAGGTAATAATATAATAGTAATAGTGGGTGCAGATATGAAAGAAAATAATGTTGTTGGGTTATTGAAAGAACTTAATTTAACAGAATATGAAGCAAAAGCACTTGTTACTTTATTTAAATTTTCTGAGTGTGATGCTCCAACAATAAGTAGAAATTCAGAAATTCCTAAAACAAGAATATATGATGTTCTTGAAAAGCTTAAAGAAAGAGGACTTGTTCTTGAGGTTTATAAAAAACCTAAAACATATAAGGTAATTAATCCTGATGAGATATTTAGTAATTTACTTTTAGTTAAAAGTAAAGAATTTAAAGAACTTGCTGGAAAGGTTGATGAGCTAGTTGCAGGAAAACATTGGTCAGAGAAAGCAAATGGTCCAAATGAAAAAATATTACAAGTAAATAATATTAAAGATTATAATAAATTTTTAGCTCAGGAATTCCAAACTGCACAAAAAGAAGTTCATGGGTTTACACACATGGATGAAAGAGTTGATGCATTTAAGGGTTTAATGGCAAATAAGAATATTTCAGTTAAGTTTTTAACAAAACCAATGACAAGAGTTCATGATTTACCAAAGCACTTTAATGTTCAAGAAGTAAATCATAGTATGGATGCATTTGTTCTTGATAGAAAGAAAGTAATTATGGCATTAACTGATCTTACAAACCCAAGAAAATCATATCATTTAACAGTTCTTGAGAATAATCCAAGTCTTGCAGCAGCATTACTTTCACATTTTGATGATTATTGGAAGAAATAAAATCAATTTATTCTTTCATTAATCTTGTTTCTATTTTTAAATATTTTCTCTTTTCATCTATCTATTTATATACTTTTCCCTATATATTATATATATAGTTAAAACTACTTTTTAACAAAAAAAACCGATGACAAAACCATGGAGGTAGAAGTATTATGTCAGATTACATAAAGTTTTCTGTATCAGACGATTTAAGAACTCTCCAAGATGAGACTCTTAAAAAAATAGCAAAATCAGGAAAGATAAAGATAGGTATAAATGAAGTTACTAAGGCAATAGAAAGAAACACAGCTAAGTTAGTTGTTATTGCTGAAGATGTTACACCTGTTGAAATCGTAATGCACATCCCTGTAATTGCAAAAGAAAAGAACATTCCTTACACATATGTTAAGACTAAGGATGAACTTGGAAAAGCAGTTGGTATCTCAGCTAAAGCAAGTTGTATAGCTGTTATGGATGCTGGAGTTAATTCAAAGGAACTACAATCACTTGTAGGTAAGATCCAAGAAATAACAGGTCACAAGGAAGCACCAAAGGCTGAACATAAAGCATCTACAGAACATAAAGCACCTGTAGAGCACAAGGCTGCTGAACATAAGGAAGCACCAAAGGCTGAACATAAGGAAGCACCAAAAGCAGAACACAAACCAAAACCAAAGGTTGAAGAACCAAAAGCTGAAGAAGCAAAAGCTGAAGAAGCAAAAGAAGACAAGGAATAAAGGAGTAGATCTATATGGCTGAAGAAGGTATACCTGCTGAAATCGTTGAAATCGTAGGTAGAACAGGTTCACGTGGAGAAGCTACACAAGTTCTTTGTAAGGTTCTTGATGGTTATGAAAAAGGCCGTATTAAAAAAAGAAATGTACGTGGAACAGTAAGTAAAGGAGATGTCCTTATCTTAATGAACCCAGAAACAGAAGCAAAGGATATAAGAATCCACTAAAAGGGGAAATGAAATATGAAATGTACATTTTGCGGAAAAGAAATTCCTAAGGGAACAGGAATTGTGTATGCAAAGAAAGAAGGAACTGTAAGTAACTTTTGTTCATCAAAGTGTAAGAAGAACACACTTGATAGAAAATACAAGTCTCACAAAACAAGATGGACTGAAACATACCATATTGAAAAGAAAAGACAAGGTAGAGGACAAAAGAAAAAGGAATAAATACAGTAATTCCTATTTTTCTTTTTTAATTTTTTTTCTTGTAATTAGAAATTAATTTTTATAATTAAAAACCTGGTGAAAACTATTGTATAGACAACCAATTATTACAATCATGGGTCACATCGACTCTGGAAAAACAACTTTTCTAGATAAGATTAAAGGAACATGTATTACAGATAAGGAACCTGGAAAAATAACACAACACATTGGTGCTACAGAGATTACATATGATACAATCATACATAGTTGTGGTCACCTATTAACAAAATTTAAATTTGAAGTAACAATACCAGGACTATTGTTTATTGATACACCAGGACATAATGCATTTGATAACCTCCGTGAAAGAGGAGGAAGTCTTGCAGATCTTGTTGTTCTTGTTGTTGATATTACAAAAGGACTTCAAGCACAAGACATAGAAACATTAAATATATTAAAAATGTATAAAGTACCATTTATTGTTGTTGCAAATAAAGTTGATCTTTTGCAAGGATGGTATCAAGAAGGTTTAGATATTTCAAGTGTTCTTGAAAAACAATCAAAATCAGTTTCAGAAAGGCTTGATGAACAAATATACAAAATAGTTGGACAATTATATAATCATGGTTTTGCTGCAGAAAGATTTGATAGAGTAACAGATTTTAAAAAACAAGTTACAATCATTCCAATATCTGCAGAAAAATGTTATGGACTTTCAGAATCAATTCTTTTCCTTGCAACTTTATCACAAAAGTTTTTAGGAAATAAATTAGAGCTTGATGAAAAAGATTTTGCACAAGGAACAATCCTTGAGTCTGGAGAGATTAAAGGTGTTGGATCAACAGCTGATATCATAGTTTATCAAGGAATATTAAGAGTAAAAGATAAAATTGCATTTATCTCAAAATCAGGAGTTATTGAAACTAAAATAAAAGCTTTATTAAAATTAGATGTAATGTCTGCTGTTAATAAGAAAAGAGATTATAAAAATGTAGATTTTGTTTCAGCTGCATCTGGTGTTAAAATAGTTGCACCTGATCTTGACATGTGTATTCCTGGATCAGTAATAATTTCCTGTGATGACAAGGAAGCAATTGAAACATTAAGAACAAAACCATTATCTTGTGTAATCACAAACGGAGAAGCAGAAGGAGCATTTGTTAAAACTGATACTCTTGGTTCTTTAGAAGCATTAATTAAATTAATGGGAAAAAGTTTCATTTGTATTGCAAGATCAGATATTGGAGATGTTACAAACAAAGATGTAATGGAATTAAAAATAATTAATGAAAGAGATCCAAAAAAAGGTGTTTTATTTTTATTTAATTCAAATATTTCAAAGGAACTTGAAGAAGAAGTAATTAAGAGCAATATCCCTATATTTAAAAACAATATTATATATAAATTAATAGAAGACTACGAGGCTTGGCTTATTAAAATAAATAAGCAAGAGAAAGATAAACTATTAAAAGAAGTAGTATATCCTTGTAAAATAAAAGTTGTAAAAAACTGTATATTTAGAGTAAGTAAACCCGCAATCTTTGGAGTTAAGGTTCTTATTGGAAAATTGGTTCCAGGAGTAACCTTGCTTGATAAAGATGGAAAAGAATTTGGTGTTATTGAAGGAATCCAAACAGAAGGAAATAAGCTTAGTTCTTTAGAGTATGATAAGGAAGCTGCAATTTCAGTTAAGGGAGTAACATACCTTAAGGATTTTACAGAAGACTCTGTGTTTACAGTTGATATTACTCTTGAAGATATTAAGAAGCTTGAAGAGATTGGATGTCAGTTTACTGGAGAAGAAGAAAAGTTAATAATAGAAGCACAAAAAAGAAGATACAAAACAATGGAAGATAAGCAAAATAAAAAACTAAGTCAAAAATAAAATAGTTACAATAAATATTGGACAGTAAATAAATAATATTAATCAAAAAAATAAAATAAAAATTAAAAATACAAAAAAATAAAATTTAAAATAATAAGAGGTGTATTATAATATGAAGTTAAACATATCTGATTCAAAATCAGCACAATCATATTCTGTTGAGGCAGATGAAAAAACAATGCTTACTCTTCTTGGTAAGAAGATAAAAGATGAAGTTGATTTATCTTTTATTGAAGCAGGACTTAAGGGAATAATCACAGGCGGATCAAACAAGCAAGGATTTCCTATGATTGCAACACTTGACCAAACAGGAAGTAAGAGAGTATTATTAACTAAGGGAATTGGATTTAGACCCACAAGAAAGGGAGAAAGAAGAAAGAAGAGAATAATTGGAAGAATTATTGATAATACAATCCAACAAGTAAACCTAAAGATAATTGCAGGAACAACAAAGACCTTAGAAGAAAAACATAAGAAGAAAGAAGAAGTAAAAGAAGATAATATCCCAAAACCAATGGGAAAAAAGAAATAAATTAATTGATGGATATATATGAGTGATTCAAAAAACACAGAAAAGAAAGAAAACACAAGTTCAAGACACATTAAAGATAATAAAGATAAATCTTTAAAACTTGAAAAAAAGAATCAAGAAAAATTTAGTCAAGGGTCCAGAAATCCTCTTGGAACTAATCTTAGAAAAAAAGTATTTAGATAAATGGATTTGATGTTTTATGCCAATACCACCAAAAAGATTACCACGAAAAAGAATACAAAAACAAAGTATGTTTGGTGAACATGAATTAACTGCATCCTCAAATACTAACAGAAATAAGATAATTCAAAAAAGATATGCAGCAGGTAAAATCACTATTAAAAAAATAAGATAAAGAATGTGACTTAAAGAAATGACAAAAGAAATTCAATCAGAGGTTAACATTGGTGTTGTTGGACATGTTGATCATGGTAAAACAACTCTTACCTCAAAGCTTACAGGAAAGTGGATAGACAGACATTAAGATGAAATCAAGCAAGGAATATCTATTAGACTTGGTTATGCTGATGCTGACTTCTATCTTTGCCCAAAGTGTGTTGGAATTTCAGCATATGGAACAAAAAGCACTTGTCAATTATGTGGAGGAAAAGCAGATTTCATAAAAAGAGTATCATTTGTTGATGCTCCTGGTCATGAAACATTAATGGCTGTTATGCTCTCTGGTGCAACTCTCTTAAATGGAGCAATTGTTGTTGTTGCAGCAAATGAAGAATGCCCACAACCAAGAACAGTTGAACACATCTTAGCACTTAAGATGCATGGTATAAAAAATCTTGTTGTTTCTCAAAACAAAATTGATTTAGTTACAAAAGAAAAAGCTCTTGAAAACTATGAAAAACTAAGAAAATTCTTAGATGAAGTTGGGTACAAAGATTCTCCAATTATCCCAACATCAGCACATTTCGATACAAACATAGATGCATTAGTATATGCACTTGTAAGTAAGATACCAACCCCTGAATTTGATGAGAAGAGTCCTCTTAAAATGCAAGTTGTTAGATCATTTGATGTTAATAAGCCAGGTACTGATATAGATAAGCTTGTAGGTGGAGTTCTTGGTGGTGCGGTACTTCAAGGAACTGCAACTGTTGGAGACAAAGTTTGGTTATATCCTGGGATTACAAAACCAATTTTAATTACAATTAAATCACTTAACTCGAATGGAGTTAATTATAAATCAGTAAGACCTGGTGGACTTATTGCAGTAGGAACTGAAATAGATTCTTTCTATTGTTTCTCTGATCGTATGGTTGGACAATTAATTTGTTCTGATAATAACAAGCCAGAGGTATCATCAAAGATATCAATTAACTATAGTAAGATTGATAGATTAATTGAACCAAATCAAACTCCACTTAAGGTTTTAGAAAAAATAGTTTTAATAATAGGATCAGCTGCATACCTTGCAACAATTATTAAAATCAAAGGTACAGAATTACAATTAGTTTTAGATAAGGATTGTGTTTACTATAAGAATGATACAATCGCAATAAGTAGAAACGTAAATAGTAGATGGAGATTATCAGGATATGGGCAGATCAAATAAAATATTAATTGATACAAACATATTAATTTATATGTATGAAAATCAAAAAGATATATTTGATGCAGTAACCTTATTAATCCCAAGTGCTGAATTTTATGTTTTAGATAAAACCTATACAGAGATTGAGAAAGTATTTAAAGATAAGCCAAGAAGAAAAGAAATGCTTATGAGATATTTAAAAAAGGTTGAAGCAAAAGAAAAATATAAAATTATTGAAGTTCCAAATGAACTTGCAGATAAAAGTGAAAGATATTTAAAAATAGATAATTTATTAATATATTATAGTAAAGATTATATTATATACACAAACGACAGAATATTAAAAGAAAAATTAAAATTTAAACATGCAAAAATAATTACCTTAAAAACACAAGGTGCAATATTAGAATAAAAATGATGGTGAAAATAATATGAGTTATAAAAAATACAATGTTGAAGGAATTGTTGCAGTTTCTCCTTTAAGCTTATCTGGAGAATTAAAAGATATTATTCTAGATCAATTATGTAAAGATTATGAAGGAGTAATTGATAAGGATGTTGGATTAATTGTTCTTGTAACAGATGTTCTTGAAAATAATATTGGAGAAATCATTCCTGGAGACTCAAATGTATTTTTCAAAGTTAAGTTTCAAGTTATAACTTTTATGCCAAAGCTTCATGAAATGGTGCAAGGAAGTGTTACACAAGCAACTGATTTTGGTGCATTCATAAGCATAGGTCCTTTTGAAGGTTTATGTCACGTTTCACAGGTTATGCAAGACTTCAATTCATATAATCCTGAATTACCTGGGTTTGTTGCAAAGGAAAGCAAGAGAACACTTGTTGTTGGAGATAAGGTTCTTGCAAGAGTTGCAAACATTAGTTTAAAAAAATCAATTGCTGATACAAAGATTGGACTTACAATGAGAGGGTTTGGTTTAGGTAAACCTGAATGGCAATTATATGATACTAAAAAAGATAAAAAGAAAGTAAAGGATTCTGAAAAAGAAAATAAGAAGGATTCAGAAAAAAAAGAAACTAAAAAAGTATCTCCTAAAAATAAGAAAAGTGAGAAGAAATGACTAAAAAAGTTTGTAGAAAATGTAGAAAAATTGTTGAAGAAACAGAAATAACAAAGGAAGGAAAAGAAGAAGTTGTTAAGGTTTGTCCTGTTTGTGGATCAAATGTTTTTACAACATTCTTTAAGGGTACTGCATTAATCATAAGTCCAGATAAGTCAGATATTGGAAAAGCAATGGATGTACAAACTCCTGGGAAATATGCATTAAGACTTAGCAGATAAATATTTATTCAAAACAGTTACATGGATTTACGAAAGTAGATTCTTTTTTTATCTCCTCTCTAAAAGATAAAATAAAAAATAATTATTAGGTGAAAGATTATGGAAATAGAAATGGAAAAATCAAAAAATGAGTTATTACATAGAACATCTATCTTAGCAAAGATAAGAGCTGATAAAACTCCTTCAAGAGTTGAAGTTCAAAAGAAGGTAGCAGCATTGCTTGGTGTTGATGATAAGCTTATTGTAATTGATAAGATATCACAGGACTTTGGAACAAATATTGCAAAAGCATATATTAAGGTTTATGATAGTATGAAAGCATTAAAAGAAATTGAACTTGAATATAGACTTAAGAGAACAGGAACACACGATGAACCTGCACCAGAAGTAAAACCAAAAGAGAAGAAAGTAAAGGAAGATAAAGTAAAGGAAGATAAAGAATAAAAGTGATAATTTATGGGTAAAGAAAAAAAAGGTAAACCAAAACACAAAGAAAGTGTTAAAATTAAAAAAAGCAAATTTTATTCAGTAACTGGTAACGAAGTTACAAGAAAAGGTAAGGATTGTCCTAAGTGCGGTGCAGGAACATTTATGGGTGCACACAAAGGAAAAGACAGTAGAACAAGATTTGCTTGTGGGAATTGTGGAATGACAATCTGGGAATAAGTTAAATTTCGTGAGATTTTAAATTATGGGTTTTATAATTAATGATTTCTTTTTAGATTTCATTTTATTATTCTTCCCATTCTATTTTTTATATTTTGTTAATAAAACAAGATCATTAAGAGAAGCAATTAAACTCCAAGGTTTAAAAGCAATTAATTGGAAAACATTTATTAGAAATGTAATTCTTCTTTTTTTCTTAATGTTTGTTATAAGCTTTGCAATTAGTTATGTTGCAACATTTTTTGGAGTACAAGACCTAGGGGTTGTTGGAGAAAAAATAACTTCTTTATCAGTAATTTATATAATTTATTTATTCGTTATTAGAGTGTTCTTAGAAGAGTGGTTCTTTAGGGGATTTCTTGTTAGTAGAGTTGGAGTAATTGCGTCTTCAGCTTTGTTTGCTTGTGGACACATTCTTTATGGTTCAGTAACTGAGGTTATTGGAGCATTTGTTTTAGGAGTTGTGCTTGCAAGATTCTATCAAAAAACTAAAAGTTTATGGGTTGTTTATATTGTGCATTTAACATATAATTTTGTTGCACTTGCATTTATGTTTATTTAATTAAATTAAGATGATATTTATGGAAAAAACAAATAATTTTAAGAACAAGTTTAATTTTTTTAGAAAAAATAATTTAAATAAAAGTAATCAATCTAATCAAAATACTAATATAAATACAAACAGAAATACAAGCTTAAACTCAAATATTATTTCACACTCAAACACGAATAATAGTTCTAATTTAAATAATAATCAAAGCTCAAACATAGATCAAAAAATATCAGCTTTAATAAATCAACCAGATTTAATTAAACAAGAAAATCAATTAGAAGAGAAACCAAAACAAAATTCAGTTGAAACAAAGAAAGATTTTACAATAAGTTATAAAGATAAAGTATATACTTATATAATTCCAGAAAATATATTAAAGAAAGAAGCAGATTCTATTCCTTTCTGGTTATTGCCAATCCATGTAAAATTAATACCAAACGGAAATGAAATGATTGATTTTTGTAATGAAATATTACTTACTCTTTCTAAAACTGGAGCAAGAATAGAAATTGATAATAAACAAGAAAATATTCAAAAAAAAATAAAGAATGCAGAATTTGATAAGATACCATATATTATTATTGTTGGACCTAAAGAAAAATCAATACATAAGTTTATTGTAAGAACACTTGATGGTAATCAAAAGCTTTTATCAGTTGGTGCTTTTTCACACACACTTGAAGATCAATTATTAAATAAGCCAAAAACTAAACTTCAATACTAATTTTCTCACAAGTAAGTGTATTTACTTATTACAGTTAATTGTGACTATAAATTTATATTTTATTTCAAAATCAATAACTGGTACACTTTAACTATCTTATTTATACTTATTGGTACACCAAAAGTGATATTGTTTATATATATTGAATAATATATACTTATTTTGGATTGTAAGATTTCAAGATCTACCCAAAAGAGGTTGATCTTAGGAGATACAAAGTAGGAGTATAGATGACAATACGACCTAGATCCGACAGTTGAGGGAACAAAACTCACCAGGTTTAACCGGAAATATGTGTACTATGGTTCCCTCATCTTGAAATTTACGCTTTTTTATTCTTCTCTTTTCTAATACTTAATATTTTTCTAATATCTATATCTTCTCTATCAATATTTTTAATTATTCCTTCCATGTGCCCAGCACCAACAACAAGAACAATCTTATTTACTTTTTCATCTTTAATAACTTGTTGAATATTGTATGCAATAAACTCATCTCTCTCATCAATTAATACCATCTTTAGGGTTTTATGACGTTTTTCAAGAACTTCCATTATTTTTTTTATAAACTCACTATCTTCTGCCTCTGCTTCATCAAGTATCTTCTTAACAGAGATATCATCTCCAAGTTCTTTTTGCATCTTAAATCCTGTTGTTAATAACCTCATCTTTTCTCTAAATGTAAGAACATTATATAATTTCTCAAGAGTGATATTTACATCTCTATCTGCAAGTAATATCTTACTCCCAATTTCTTTAGCAGAAATAGCTGCTTGCTTCATCTCTTCTCCTGGTTCCATATTAAAATCCGCAGCAATTTTTCTTTGATATTTAGATAAAAAATATTGCATTAAGAAAAGAAATGGTTTCCTTGTTTTAAACACATCTGAAAATTTAGATTTTCTTTTGTTCCCAGACATCATCCCATAAAACCTAGGTGCATCAAGTTCAATTCCAACAATATCAGGTCTTTCTCTTTCAATAACCTCTTTAACTGTATCTCTACTTTTGCTTGAAATATGTGCAGTTCCAATAATAATAATTGTTTTTCCATTCCTTTCAATACTTTTAATCATTTTTAATCACTTTTACATAAAAGAGTTATGTATTTAAATATTAGCTATATAATATAATATATAAATTATTTAATAAATCCTCTTAAATTTATTAAATTAAATATAAATATGGATTGAAATTGATAAAATATGAATTATAAGAATTATCTAGTTTTTATTGCAATATTTGCCTTAACTATTTTTGGAGGAAATATACATGCGTATACAATTAATGGTTTTAATATTGAAGTTGCAGTAACAGATGCTTCAGATGTTGATACTCCTTATAAAATTTCAGGAACTTTATCAAATACAGATGGAATTTTAGATTATATGATTCCACTTAAGATAACATCATCTGAGTATTCTGATTTTGATTTTAATGCTGATGTAGATTCTAATAATTTTACAGGTTATTTTTATATTGATCTTGATGCTGCAAATCCTACTTATCATTCTTCATATCCTAAAAGACCAATCATGGTTTCAGCTGGTGTTGATACAATAAGCGTTGAAGATAATAATGGTCAACTTAAAGAAGATACAATGAAAGTTGATAACGTTAATCCAGTTATTGGAACATTCACTATAACTTCTCTTGGAACTACAAATAGTAATTATTATAGAGGAGATGTAAATCTTAATGCATCTGGATATTCAGATGCTGATAGTTATCTTGCAAAATATATAGGATATATTGTAACTTCTAGTAATATTTCAAACTATAGTTCTTCATATGTTAAAAGAGTACAAAAAGATTCTAATGTTTCTCCAATTAATTTAGCAATAGGAACTGGACTTGCGGATGGAAATTATTATGTTCTTTTAGATGCACAAGATGCAGCAGGAAACAAAGGTACAAGTCAAAAGGTAATTGACACTAATAAGTTTATTTCTATTGATAATACTAAGCCAAGTGCTACGAGCTTTAATTTAGGAACCTTAGCAAATAATGCAGTGTATTATGTTGATTCAAATGCATTTTTAATAAACATAGTTGTTGCAGAAACAGGTTCTGGAATAGATCCTGATCAAGCAGCAACAAAAATGGTTATAACTTTCCCTGATACTTCAACATTAATTATAGATTATAATTTAACTAACAACGGATTCTATTATTCACATACAGGAATAGAAGCAGAAGGTAATGGTGACGTATTTAAAATTGCACTTGATGTTAATGATATTGTTGATAATAATTTATCAATTGATTTTAATATTATGATTGATGCAAATGGTCCAACAACACCAACCGCTCCAACTTTAACAAGAGCTGTTGATGAAAATATTACAATTGCAACTTGGGGTATTGCAACAGATTCAGGAAGTGGTTTACTTGAATATAGAGTTTATAGATCAACCTCTGATTTTACAAGTTACACAAATCAAACCTTAATTTGTACTGTTCTTGCAGCAGCAACAAAAACATGTTTAGATACAAGCTCAAAATCAGCAGATACTAGATATTATTATGGTGTTGTAGCTGTTGATAAAGCAGAAAACTTAGGTGGAATTGTAACAAGTTCAATAAGTACTGGTCCAAGCTTATCTTTTGATATAGATGATGATAATAGTTATACAAAGAAAACAACTCCTTTATTTACAATAACAACATCTTCTGATGTTAATGCACTTAGATTTAGTTGTAATGCATCAACTTTTACATCTTGGGTAGAAATTTCTGATAATTCTGATTTTGCATATACTCAATTTAATATAACATCTGGAAATGGATGTACAACTACAAATGGAACAAAAACAATTTATATTGAAGCAAGATCTGAAGATGAACCATATCCAATAACAAGAAAATCAAATACAATTAAGTATGATTCGATAGCACCAACTGTACCTTCTTCAGTCAATGCTATAAGCCAGACTAATGGATCTATTAAATTAACTTGGAATACATCAATAGACACAAATAGTGGCCTTGATTATTATGTTGTTTATTATTCAGATAGTAATGGAGTAACTAGTTCTTCAAGTAAAGACACAGCATATGATGAAGTATATACTTTATCTCCAAATAAAGATCAAAATTATTATTTTAAAGTTTCTGCAGTTGATAGCGCAGGAAATGAATCAGCATTAAGTTCACAAATTACTGGTGTTGCAAAAAGATTTGGGCCAAGTTTTACAATAACTTTATCTCCAGTAAATGTAGACACAAATATTAATTATTTAAAAAATGGAATTGTCCATATTAAAGCAGTAAGTGATGAGGACTTAACAGGAACTGGAACTATTAAAATTAAAATTGGAACTGGTAGTTATGTTACTGTTCTATCAACAACAACAGCAAGAGAAATTTCTGGAGATTATAATGTTTCAACAAGTGGAACAGGTACTATAGAAATTATAGGTAAAAACGTAAGTAATCAAAGCGCAACTGATACAATTAGTTTTACTGCAGATGCAAATATACCTTCTTTTGATTTAAATTCTTCTGCCACTAATGGTGTATATAAACTTACACCAATAAATTTACCAACAGATGTAATTAAAGT
>JBAWVI010000012.1:0-14962 GCA_037147375.1 archaeon
TAAAATTATATACAAAATATGTGAGTGGTAGTTTATTTAGTGAACAAAATTCAAATTATAAATCATATTTAATTAATATAGATGTTGTTAAAACAATTAAAGGGGTATATGGATCTCTAGATCATGTTTATCCTTTGTTTAATACAAACATAATGCCAGTTTATTTCTTTAATAAATTAATTAAATGGATAATATAAGTTCTATTTATTTTTAATCTTACGGAATATAGTTATGGATAAGAAAAAAGAACTATATAAATTCTTTAAAGATATTGATCAAAATAAAATAACACAAAAAGAATTACAAAATCTAAAAATTTCTTATTCTAAGAAAAATAAACTTAAAGGGATACTATTAACGTCAGACATACTTGCTGCTTTAAAGATAAAGAAGCCATCTAAAACATTAATTACTAAGCCACACAGAACTGAATCAGGGGTCACTGTAATTGCAGTTATGACAAGACCAGAAGCGTGCCCTGGTAAATGTATTTACTGCCCTAGCTACAAAGACGCACCAAAGAGTTATACTGGTTTTGAACCCGCTGCAATGAGAGGGAAACTTAATTTTTATGATCCAAGAAAGCAAATAAGAGATAGATTAAAACAACTTGAAGATACTGGGCATCCAACTAATAAACTTGAAGTTATTGTTATGGGTGGAACCTTTCCTGCAACAGATATTAAATATCAAGATGAATTTGTTAGAGGGATATATCAAGAAATAACAGGAAAGGAAGAAAAAGATATTTCTAAGCTTCAAAAACTAGCAATGAAATCTAAAAGAAGAATGGTTGGATTAACTTTTGAAGCTAGACCTGATTTCTGTAACGAAAAGGAAATTAAAAAAATTCTTGAGTTTGGTGGAACTAGAGTTGAGATTGGAGTACAAACGGTTTATGATGATATTTTTAAAAAAATTAAAAGAGGACACACCACTAAAGAAGTTATTGAAGCTACTAGAAAATTAAAAGATTCTGGACTTAAAGTTTTATATCATATGATGATTGGACTTCCTGGATCAAATATTAAAAAAGATCTGGAAGCATTTAAAGAAATATTTAGTAATCCAGATTATTGTCCAGATATGATAAAGATATATCCTTGTCTTGTAACCAAATACACTAAACTTGAAAAAATGTATTATTCTGGAGAATACAAGGTTTATGATGATGAAAAATTAATTAAATTAATTGCAGATATTAAAGAAATTGTTCCTTCTTGGGTTAGGATCATGAGAATACAAAGAGATATTCCTGCAACAAAGATAATTGCTGGTGCAAAGAAAAGTAATTTGCGTGAGCTTGTACAAAAGGAACTAAAAATTAGAGGAACAAAATGTAATTGTATAAGGTGTAAAGAACCGGAAGGGAAAATAATTGATATAGATAATTTTGAAATTAAAGAAGTTAAATATAAGGCATCTGGAGGAGAAGAATTCTTTATATCTGCAGAAACAAATGATTACTTGCTTGGATTTATTAGACTTAGATTTCCAAAAGAACCATTCATTAAAGAATTAAGTAAGAAAACATCTATTGTTAGAGAATTACATGTTTATGGAGAAGCAACAGAATTTAATGATAAGAACATACAACATAGAGGAATTGGTAAAAGGTTATTAAAAATTGCAGAAAATATATCTAGAGAACAAGAATTTGAAAAAATTGCAGTTATTAGTGGAGTTGGTGTTAGAGAATATTACAAAAAACAAGGATATAAACTTATTGGAACATATATGATTAAGGAATTATAGGTGAAAATAACATGGAAGATAAGGATAAGTTAATTACTTTGATTGAATCAGATCCTGATTTATATAAAATAATTAATTCTAAAGAACATATTAAGGTTTTAAATATTATTGCTCTTGAATCCCTAGATTTTGAGGAATTAAGCAGAAAAACAGATTTTAAAAAGGTATCTATATTATATAATATATTAGATAATCTCTTAGATAAAAAGTATATAAAGAAACTAGAGGTTAATAATAATCAAGTTTATTACATTACAAATGAAGGAAAAAACATTTATAATTTAGTAAAAAGTGCGCAAAAAGATTTCAATCTATAGGGGTGAGGATAAATGAAAGTGTTTTTAGGTGTTTTAAGTACAGGAAAAGGTACATGGGGACAAGTTGCTCACATTGTTGATCAATCAGAATATGATCAAGTTTATTTAGTCTCAAATGAATGGGCAAAGGACAAGTTTACTTGTACTAAGAAAGTTAATTGGATAATTGTTGATCCAAGAAAAGGTTTTTCTGAAATATTTGATGATATTGAAAAAGAATGGCCAAAGGATGTTAAAGAATTAGATTTAAACATACATTCTGGAAGCGGTAAAGAACATAGTGCAATACTTGCTCTTTTACAACAAAAGAATATTAAATATAAAATAGTAACAATAAATTCAGAGGGAATTAAAAGATATTAGAGGAAATGAGTGAATTATAAATTATTTATAATTACACCTTTATTGATACTCTTAATCATACTATCTGGATGCGTGCATCTACTATCGACTGCAGAAAGGGAAGCGTGCCTTTCTGCAACACACTTTTCAACTAATTCTATTGATGTTTGTGAAACACAAAAAGAATGCTATACAAAGATTGTTGATAATCAAAACATCTCTGATAAATTACCAATTTCAATTTATAATAGAAATATAGTTTACCTAAATAATATTGCATCAGCATCATTTAACTTTAATCAAAGCACAAAATATTTAAAAGAGTTAAATAAATCTTGTGATGCTGAAGACGTCAATAAAATAATTAAAAGTAGTAATGATTTGTTTTCTAATCTTAGAAATATATTTGAGTATATTGATAACGCAAATTCAGAAAGTATAATATTAATTAAAGATTATGTTATTTACCTTGAAAGTGAGGGGATTGATAAAATACCTGAAGAGAAGATATATGATGAATATATTTTACTTAATAATAATTTAAATGAATTAAAGGTTGATTCAGATAATGAAAATTATGTGCATAATCTTTTAGATGAAAGCGCGAAACTAAATTTAATTGCAAAAGACTTTGGATTTGAAAAGAATTATATTTCAAATGTGAATTATGTTGATTTGACTGCTTATTATTTTAAGTTAATTGAAAATCCGTCTGGTGAAGTTAGAGTCCCAACTATAATTCCTGGATTTAATTATGTACTTGGAGAGCTTTCTAATCTTGAACAATTAAGGAGTATAACTGTAAACTTACAAAGAGCGGACAACTATAACTTTTATATTGTTCTTGATAAATTTATTGGAAAAAATAATTCATTATATACCTCATTTACTCAAATTAGTACAAATATTAATAAAGAAATTAGTGAAATATATGTTGAAATAGCTGATTTAGAAATTGAAATTGAAAAAAACACTTATTTTTTATCACAAGAAAACTATGTTGCATATAATAGTGCTAAAACTGATTTTAGAGATGAAAAGCTTGGATTTGGAACATATCTTTCTATGCTTAAAAATATTAAAACAGAAATTGAATTAAATACAATAAATGAGATTGATCAAAATACACAAAATATAGAGACTATAAAAGATTGTGATCTAATCATAAAATCAGCAGAAAAGATAAATAACACCTACCTTAACAAGTTAATTAAAGACTATAAGAAGGAAACTAATTTTAATACAAAATTAATAATTTGTAGTAAGATTACATTTGAAATAAATAATACAAATTGTATATTTGATTTAGATAATATTTTAAATTTAGACACTAGTGAATTTAATAGTTATAAGGAAATATATAGAACAAACGTCACACAAGAAGATTGCATCAATATTTTAAATAATATAAATAACTATTTAGAAAATAATGAAAAAATAAATTTATTAAAAGAAATAATAAGAGATAATGTATCTAAACTTATTGAAATAAATGAAAAAACACAATTAATTGATCTAAATAATAAAATAACAATTACAGACATTAATACAAATATAAGTAAAATTAGTAATGAACCAAATTATAGATTATACATAGATATAGATAAGAAAATTAAAGAACAAAAAAGTATAAATGACGAATTATTAGATGTTGCAAAAGAGATAGAGAAAAGATATTTACAAAATAATTACAAAATTGAATTAGTGGATTCAAACTATTATCTTATTCTTTCTAACATATTTTTATTCGAACTAAACAATCTTGAAATCGAGATTAATGAATTAGATTCAAATATTTATTTTTACACTGCAGGAATAAAAATTAATAAAAATAAACTAACTATAGATAGATTATTTATAAATAAAAATCATTTCCAAATTAATTATCAAAACAAAAAAGAAATAACTACAAAATTAATTGAATTGGACCTTGATAACACCTTATTTGAAATAACTATTAAAAACCAAATAGAAGGAATAACTGATAAAATATACATCCCACTAGAGAAAAAATTAGTCACTGGACTAGTTGATGAAAAAAACTACCTCTATTATGTAACAGAAACAGAAAATAAAATTTTATACACACAGGATATATTTTCAAACACAATACTTTCCAATGTATTTGAGCAACTAACTAATGATAAATTTGTTAATAAACTAGAAATTAAAATTAAAAATAATTATGAAAAAGATATTTTAGGTAGAATTAAATTAATTGATGTAGACTCTTCCGCTGATGAGTATATAGCTTATTTATTGAAGATAAATAATAGAGAACAAGATGCTTATTTAGAAAATAGAGGTATATACACTGAAATTAATTTAAGTAAAGGTGAAGAAAAAATATATGAATTACAAACATTATTTGATTTTAATGAAGTTATATTAATCGCAAAAGATAATTTACTTGAAATGCAAAGATTAGAAAATTCTAGATTTTTAGACTTAAAGAAACTAGCAATAACTGAATTTTCAAGTGTAGATGATTTAAGTATAACACACAATTCAAAAATAGAAGAAATACAATTACTATTTAGTAAAGATAACAAAATTAATCAAATTAAAAATAAAGAATTAGAATATGCAATAGCAGAAGATGCATTCTTTATCTTATTTAATAGACTTGCATCTAATGAAAAATTATCTTTAGTAAATAAAAATAAGATTGATAAATTAAATGATACCAAATATACAAATATAGTTGAAAGTTTAAGACAATTAAAATTAATTGAAAAAAGTCACAATATAGAGGTTGAATCAAAGGATATAGAGACAGACATTACAAATTATGCTAAGTTACAAGAATTAAAATTAAAAATTAGTGATTATAATATTAATGATGATGTAATATCAGAATTAATTCTAAATGTGGATTATAAAAATCAAACTGATTTAAATTTCCTAGAACAAAAAATTAATGACCAATTAAAAATACAAACTATAGAGATAAGTAAATTGATACAAACTATAGATGAGATAAACACAAATACTGAAACTAATTTTATTGAGAAAATAAGGTGGGTATTTGAAGACTTTAGTTTAGATGAATTGTATACACAACATTACTTCCCTGGGATTACTACCGCAGATTTAGATCGTTATAAGAAAAAACAAAGTTTCTTGGACACTCAAACGTTAAATAAAGAAGTAACTGAATTCAAATTTAATTTGGATTCAAAAGACTATGAAGGTGCAATAAATTCTATGTCTGACGAAACTAAAAATAGACTTAAAGACATTGTGTCAGAATATAAATTTATAAATGATGAATTTGAAAAAATTAAAATAGATTCAAAAAACAAATTAAACGCATATATTGAAGAAAATCAGGACACACATAAACAAGAAATAAAAGATAAGATTACACTAGCAAAAGAATATTACTCTAATGGAAAATATCTAAATACAATAAGTGTACTTAAAGAAGAACCACTAAATTCAAAAATAATAATAAATAATCAACTTATAATTATTTCTACAATCTTATTAATCATAATATTGCTTGGACTTTATTTTAGAATAGGAACCAAAAGGAAGAAAGAATTAAACTTCCAAGAACGTAAAAAAAGAGTAATTAGACATAATTAAAATAAAGCAATATTAAAAAAGGTTTGTTAATATTATATATAAGTAAAGATAAATACATATGTGATAAATTATGAAAAAAACTATATTTTTTGTATTACTACTAATCATAGCAATAATTGGAACTCCAATAATAAACGCTGAAAAAATATCAGAAAGTACATTTTTGGATTTAGGATATGCTGATTTTAGTATAGATAAAGGAAATTCTGATTGTAAAAGTTATACACTTACGGGTATTGAATTAAATGTAGATGCAACATATGTACTTCAATTAAAAATTGCAAATTATATCCCTTTAAATGAACAAGATAATGTAAGTATTAAAGTTTATTTAAATAATGCATTAATTACAGAAATTAAAAATCAAGAAATTAAAGAACGTAATCTTGTTGAATTAAAAGGTTATAAAGATGAAAGTCTATTAAGTGTTTGCGTAGATAATAATTTTATTCCAAGAATGGTTATATCAAAATATACAGTTGTAGGAAGTTATTTATTACCAATAATTAAAAAAGAAGATTTTTATCAGGTTGTTCCAGAAAAGGTTTATAAAAACACATTAACACCTGTTGAAATATTTGTTAAAAATAGTGGAATTAGAGATGTAACTGTTACAATCTTTAACGCTAGTAAAGAATTTTCAAAAAATTCAACACTTGATAATGTTTCTGGAGATACCACCTTTGAAGGAATAATAAAAGCAGGAGAAACAAAGAATTTAAAGTATTTTATTAAAACATCAGATCAAACAAACTACGTAACTCCAAGAGCAACATTAAAATACATTAGTGAATTTGGAGATGAAATCACAATGTATACTGAACAGGAACAAATTAAAATAGATGATCTACAAACAAAATTAGATATATCTGTTGAAATAAATAGAGAAATAACAACGAAAATAGATGCCTTTGGTAAAATAATATTAAGAAATGTTTCAGAAGATGATCTTCAAAATATTTATATTGTGCCTAAATTTGATGGAACTATAGAGGTATATAATCCACAAATTGCAAGACTTGATAAAAAAGAAGTTATGGAAATTCAATTTAAAGTAAACACAGTTACATCTAAGGATCATGATTTAAGTTTTAATATTTATTATGACACACCTACAGAAAGTAATAAAAGTGTTGGATCTCAGAAAATCACAGTTACTTCTGTACCAGAAGATAATACAAACACACAAATTATTGCTGTTTTAATTGCAATTACAATTGTTTTGTTTATTTGGATATTTAAATTTTAAATAATCCTTTTAAACATCTTTTCTAATTCTTTTTTAGAAAAGTAAATTATAGTTGGTCTTCCGTGTGCACAAATAGTTTTATCTTTACATTTTTCTAAATCATTAATAAGCGCCATTTGCTCAGAATAAGATAAAGGCTCATTTGCTTTTATTGAATTTTTACAGGTATATAATTTAATTAAATTATCTTTTAGTTTATCCACAGTATTATCTTTTTCTTTTAAATCATCTAATATATTTTGAAAGTAATTTATATCTAAATAGTTATTTAGAAATTTCGGAACAGTAATTAAACTATAATCTTGCTTATCTTTCTTGACTTCAAAACCTAAATTAGATAATTTTAAAATATTTTTTGAAATTAATTCTTTTTGCTCAATTGATAGTTTATCTAACTTTATTCCAGTAATTAATCTTTGTTTATCAAAGCTATTTGTGTGAGTTAATCTATTTTTTTCAAGATTAATTCTTTCTGCAGCTGCATGCTGATCAATAAGCAAAGTCCCTGTTGTGGTTTCACAAACTATATATGTATCATGAATTTGACCAATTATTTTTGTAATAAATTGATTATTCAATTGTAATTTTTTTGGGGATGATGAAAATTCATTGTTTTCAGAATAAATAATTTTTTGATTACCTTTAAAATCAGAAATAAATGATTTTTTAGAGATTGAAGGGAAAGAATTTGGGTAATCTGTATTTACTTTTGATTCTGATTTGGTTACTCTTGAACTAATAGAGGGTAAAGAAAAAGAAAATTCATTAAGTGTTTTTGTTGAACTTATTTTCTCATTTCCTTTATATAATTCATTTTCAATAGCATCCTTTAATAATGATAAAAATATCATCTCATTTTGTAATTTTACAATTCTTTTCTTTGGATGTACATTTACATCTATTGTTTTTGGATCAAGTTCAATAAATAATATAAAAAATGGTTTTTGTTGCACCATTAAATAATCTCTATAACAAGAGGTTATTGTTTTTTGAACTTGAGTTGAATAAACATATCTTTTATTAATAAATAAAAAGTTTGTTGGAAAATAAAATTGATTAGTTGGTAAACTTATTAAACCAGATAACTTAAATAAATCTGTAGAAATATTTAATGGAATTGTTTTGTTTTTAATATCAACTCCGAATATCTGATTATATCTCTGTTCTTTTGTAGAACTTGGGAAAACAATTTTTTTCTTTTCTGAATCAAAAGAAAATCTTATTTGTGGATATAGTAGAACATAAGCAAGGAACATATCATAGATTAAAGTAAATTCTGCGGACTTAGATTTTAAAAACTTTTTTCTAACAGGCAAATTATAAAAAAGATCTTTAACAGTTATTGTGGTTCCTTTTTGAGAGCTTACTTCTTTTATTTTTTCATTTTCTAAAAGATAACCTTTTCCATTTGCGTTTGTTGATGTGACTATTGCTAATTTTGAAACTGCATTAATACTTGCAAGTGCTTCCCCTCTAAAACCAAATGTGTTTATTGAATATAATTCATCTATATTCGTTATCTTGCTTGTTGTGTGTCTTTCAGTACATATTTCTAAGTCTGCTTTTGAAATACCTACACCATCATCCTTTATTTCAAGTAAGTCAATTCCAGAGTTTTTTATAGAAATTGAAATTTGTTTTGCGTTTGCATCAATGGAATTTTCAATAAGTTCTTTAAGTATATCTGCTGGGCTTTCAATTGCTTCTCCAGCACTAATTAAATTTATAGTTTCTTTGCTAAGTCTTTTAATTACCATATAATCACAAACTATTCCTTATAATCAGTAATTCCTTTTTGTTCTTTAATTTTTCTTGGATTCTTTGAAGATGGAGATTTCTCAGGTGTAATTGAGATTTGTTTATTTGAAGAATCAATTTTTAAGAATACATCTTCCTCCAAAGCCTTCTGAATAATAAGTGCGTTTTTAATTACGTTATCAGAAATACCAGCCATTTTTGCAACCTGAATACCATAACTTTTGTTTATTCCACCAACCATTAGTTTATGATAGAAACGAAGACCAGAACCTTCTTCTTCTGCAGTTACATGATAATTTGTTATTCCTTCATATTTATCCTGCATCTTGTTTAGTATATGATAATGAGTTGCAACTAAAGTCTTACATTTAGTTTCATTATTTAATTGCTCAACAATTGCCCATGCTAAACTTAATCCATCATAGGTACTTGTTCCTCTTCCAATTTCATCAAGTATTACAAACGAATTACTTGTTGCGTGATTAAGGATATAAGCAACTTCTGACATTTCAACAAGGAAAGTACTTTGACCATGAAGAATATCATCTGATGCTCCAACTCTTGTAAATACAGCATCAACAAGTCCTATTTCTGAATCGTTTGCTGGAATAAATGAACCCATCTGTCCAAGAATAATAGCAAGACATACACTTCGCATGTAACTACTTTTACCAGCCATATTTGGACCAGTTATTATCATAGTTCTATTATTATTAGTTAATTCACAATCATTTGGTATGAAATCAACAAGTGTTTCAATTATAGGGTGCCTTAAATCTTTAAAATAAACTTTATTAGAATTTGTTAATTTAGGTCTAACATAATTATGAGAGATTGCAGTTTTTGCATGAGAACAATAAACATCTAATTTACCAAGTAGTTTTGAAATTACTTGTATTTGGTCTTGGAATTTGATTGTAAACTTACAAACATCTAAAAAAATATTATATTCAAGTTCTATTCTTTTATCTTCTGAATTTAAATATATTCCTTCTTTTTCTATTAATTCTTTTGTTGTAAATCTCTCTGCATTAACTAATGTTTGTTTTCTTTCAAAATAATCAGGAACTGTTTTAAGTTGAGCTTTTGGAACTTCAATATAATAACCATATACTTTATTGTATTTAAGTTTAAGTGATTTAATATCGGTTTCATTTCTAAGTCTAGCTTCAAATTCAGTTACCCATGAATCAATGAATTTATGTGTGTTTATTAAGTCAGATAATTCTTTTGAATAATTTGGTTTTATGAATTTACCTTCTCTAATACTAAATGGAGGGTCATCAACTATTGATTCATCTAGTACTTTTCTTAATTCTTCTAGATCTAATAAATTTATTTTTATTTCTTTTAAATTTATGGTGTGTACATTAGAAAGGTTGGATTTAATTTTTGGAATTATAGATAAACTTTGACGAAGAGAAACTAAATCTCTAGGGGATGCATTTCCAAATCCAATTTTACTTATTATTCTATCAAGATCACTCACGTATGATAAATCACTAGCTGTGGTTTCAAGTAAAGAATAATCATCAACAAATTCAGTAACTGAATCTTGTATATTTATTACTTCTTGTTTATCAAGAAGTGGGTGAAGTGCATCAAAATAAAGTTTTCTAAAACCCATAGCTGTTTTAGTTTTATTAATTAAATTAAATAACGAATCTTTATGTGTATTATCTTGAAGATTAGTTATGAGCTCTAAATTTCTTACTGTTTTTTTATCAAGTTTTAAATATTTATTTGAATCAAGTTGTTTAATTGAATTAATATATTTTAATTCAGAAAATTGAGTTTCTTTTAAATATTTTAATGCATTATATGCAGAAACATAAATCTCTGGTCTGCTATTCATTCCAAAAGAATCTAGAGTTTTTAAATTAAAATGCTTTTTTAATTCTTCTTCGGAAAGACCATAATCTAAATTATCAGTGTAATTAATTATAGTGTGAGGTATTATTTTTTTAATATTATCAATAGTATCTGGAAATTTTAAAATGTTTTTAGTTAAAACTAATTCTTTTGGTTTTATTAAGCTTAATTCATTTAAAAGATCATTTATTGTACTAAAAAAACCAATTTTAAATTCTCCAGTTGTGATATCAACTATTGAAAAACCTAGTGATTCTTTTATTTGAGATATTGAACAGAGAAAATTATTTTCATAAGATTCAGAAAATAGGGTGCTTGGAGTAATTACTCTTGTTACTGCTCTCTTTACAATACCAACTGCAAGTTTTGGATCTTCTATCTGTTCGCAGATGACTACCTTCTTGCCAGCCTTAATTAGTTTATTTATATATGGATCTATTGAGTGATATGGAATTCCTGCAAGTGGTGCTTCTGTTTCTCCCTTACCTCTCTTTGTTAAGGTTATATTTAGTATTAAGGATGCGATTTTAGCATCATCATAAAACATTTCATAAAAGTCTCCTGCTCGAAAAAGTAAGATGCCATCAGGATATTCTTTTTTAGTTGCAATGTATTGTTTCATCATTGGGGTTAATATTCTTCCTTCCATAATTAAACCACATGCAAAATTCTTTAAAAAGAGATTTATTATAGGCTCGGGGGGATTTGAACCCCCGACACATAGGTCTTCAGCCTATTGCTCTCCCAGGCTGAGCTACGAGCCTAATATTTCGATCTCCTGGTGTTTATAGGGTGTTAAATGAGCTTGAGGGGATTTGAACCCCTGACACCCGGATTAAAAGTCCGGTGCTCTAGCCAGACTGAGCTACAAGCCCTATACTTTGTTTGTTGATGTTATGAGCTCGGGGGGATTTGAACCCCCGACACCTGGATTAAGAGTCCAGTGCTCTAGCCAGACTGAGCTACGAGCCCTTAAAGTTACAACGTAAATTCAAACACAAATAAAATAACTACTTATTAATTTGAAGATAATATGTAATTCGTTTTTAAAATGTATTTTATATAATATATTTATGGGTAAAAAGATTTATAAAGTAAATATATTAAAGCTAGATCATAGACCTGAAAGAGATAAAAGAATAACTACACACTGTGCATTAGTTTCTCGTGCTTTTGGAGCAAATGAATTTTATTATTCAGGGATTGAAGATTATAGATTACATGAAAACATTAATAAAATTGTGAAAAAGTGGGGTGGAGACTTTAAAATTAATTATTGCTCATCTCCCACATCTTTTGTTAGGGAATTTAAAAGAAAAGAAAATGGAATTGTTATTCATTTAACAATGTATGGAGAACAAGTTATAAAAATTATTAAAAATATTAAAATTAAGGAAAACATACTTTTTATTGTTGGTGGGCCAAAGGTCCCTAGAATTTATTATGAACTTGCGGATTATAATGTTTCTGTAACAAACCAACCACATAGTGAGGTTGCTGCTCTTGCAATATCTTTATATTTACTATTTCCAGATAAATTAGATGGAGATGAATTTAATGGAAATATTAAAATCATTCCTGATGAAAACAGAAAGAATGTTATTAACTTAAAATAAGATAGTATCATAATTATATATAGATTAGATAATTTTCTAGTAGTGATAATTATGAATAAACTAAAAAAAGAACTATTAAGTGAAAAAAATACAAACTATTTTTTAGAACAGATTGCTGGGCCTCTTGCACCAAGTGTTGTTAAAATATTCAATAACGAGGCTTTATCTCCAGAAGATATATCTAAAAGACTTAAACAAAAGATAACAACAGTTAGATCTACATTAAATAGTCTACATTACAGAGGAATAGCTTGTTATAAGAAACAGAGAAATGATAAAAACATGTATGAGTTTCTTTGGGAAATTAAATTTAAGAAAATTATTGAAATATTATTATTACAAGAAATGAAAAAGTATAAGAAAAACGAAGATAGTATTAATGATAAAGAAGTTCATGATTTTTTCTATTGCCCAAACAAATGTACAGAGGTTGCTTTTGAAATTGCAGCAGCTTATGATTTTAAATGCCCAACTTGTGGAAAGGGACTTGAAGTTGTGAATACAAAGAACAAACTTACTAATCTTAAGAAGCAAAATAAACAGATTGCAGAGAATATTAAAAAACTTGAAAGTCTTATTGAAAAGATTAAGGATAATACAAATGGGTATGTTTGCGAGTAAAAGTACCTTTTATATATATTTTGGTAGCATTAATAGATATTTAGTAACTCTCTTTTTAATAATTAAATATTATTAAAGATAATCAATCGAAAATAATTAGCGGGGTGGGGCAGCCTGGAGTGCCCGCCGGGCTCATAACCCGGAGGTCGATGGTTCAAATCCATCCCCCGCTATATTTCTAATTTTTATTTAAACCAAATTATTAATTTTATTTGGTAATTACTACATCAACAAGCAATTTCTGTTATATTTGTTGGACACTATTTGCTAAAATCATTTTTGATGGTTAAAGATATTAAAACACCTTAAATCATAAAAAAAGCACAAAATAACCTAATAAGTTGCATTAGTGGCTTTTTTAGCCAAATAAATACAAAATAAACCAAAAAAAATTATTAAAATAACTATTTTTTATAGTAATTACTTAAAAACTACAGTAATTACTTAAAATTTGGTTTAAAATAAGCAAGAAAAACACAAACATATACATAAAATAAATATATACTAAAATTCAAATAAATTTAAATTTCAGAGCAACACAAAAAACAAATAAATAGTTATGTCTAATTAATGGTAATTACCATAATTACCAAAACCAGTGTTAAGTAATTACTGTGCGTACAGAAACCTTTATAATAATTACGGTAATTACTATATAGGATAAGTTATGAATATAAAAGAAATATTTAAAGGATTTACAAATTTATTTAAATCTAAGGATAAAGTTAAATTTGAAATTAATAATAAAGAATCAAATGGTAATTACTATAATGAACGTAATTACGAAAGAGAAATTGAAAATAATGAAAATATAGTAGCTGATAGAATAAATAAAGATGAAATAAATTTCGAAAAGCTTAAAAAAATATCAGAACACACAGCGATATATAATGAAAAACAAACAACAGAGATGATTACAGAAGAAAGAAGATCTCAAAATATAATAACTAATACATTAATAAATAATGCAAAAGAAAATATAAGTGTCAGATCAGTAACCATAGAAGAACTAAAGAACGAAATAAATACAATTTGGGACATACTAAAAATAAAAGAAAATACACAAGCAGAGCATATAATTAAATCCACACCAGCAGATAAGTGGGTTACAATGGATGAAATAAGGCACAACATAAAAATACAATTTAATGTTGAATACTCTTCAATGTTTTTACCTAACGGGTTAAGAAGCCTTTCAATGTTGAGCTGGTTTGTTTCGGTAAATCGTTTGCTTTTGTCTTCAAGTATCTGACCGGCAAGAAGCTTAAACTGATCGCTGAATTTTTTGCCGATATCCTCATAATCGCTTTTCTGGTTTTCGAGTTTTTCTTTAAGGAAGCCGTTTTCGGTCTGCATTACTGCAAGGTTTTTAATTAAACCGGTTAGTTCAGAACGCCTTTTTTCAAGCTCTGTTTTAAGTTCGTTAAGCTGCCCGGTAAGTTCAAGCCGCGATTTTTCGGCATAGTTGTTCACGGTTCTGTTTCGGAACCAAAGCGCTGCCGCACCCGAAAGAACACCCACGGCAAAAATAATTATTTCGATTACCATGCAAAAACCCGTTTTACTTTGTTGAAATTACCGGTTTATAGTAGTTTTTCATTTGTACGGCATTTAACATCCCCCTGGGAATTAACTCTTCACTGTTCACTTTTCACTTTTCATTATTCATTATTCATTATTCATTCAGCTGAAACATCCCCCCTGCCCCCCTTCGAAGGGGGAATTATTAGTTTATTTACTTCTTATTGAAAAGAAGAGATAAACCGCCACGGCAGCGCTTCCAATAGCTACAGCGGGTTCTACAATACTTGACCAGAAAGGCTCTGCAGGAACAACCCCCT
>JBAWVI010000013.1:0-14917 GCA_037147375.1 archaeon
CAACCATAACACCAAATGCAACTCCAGTTCAAGCAATTACACAAACAAGTGCAAAGATTGCTTTCGATTCAAATGAATCAGGATATGCACACGTACATTATGGATTAGATGCTAACTATGGTATGATAACGCCTGATTCAGCAGTAGTTGCTGATGTAGATAAAAATATCCAATTATCAAGTCTTACATGTGGACGTGTGTACCATTATATAATCTCCGCAAGAGATACATCAAATAATGAAGCAAGTACAAGTGATGCAAACTTTACAACAAGTGCTTGTACTCCTGGTGACACAACACCACCAGCAGTTTCAAATATTGTTGTTACTCCTGCACAAACAACAGCTTCTGTAGCATTCGATTCAAATGAAGCAGGTACTGCAAAAATTGGATATGGTTTAACAGTAACTCATGGGTCAGTTACAAGTTATCAAACAATGATTTCAGGATCTAATGCAATAGTTATTACAGGTCTTACTTGTGAAACATTATACCATTATTCAGTTTATGCAAAAGATGGATCAAATAATGAAAGCGTTTCAACAGATGCAAATTTCATAACAGAAGATTGTACTCCTGAGGATACATTAGCACCAACCATAACACCAAATGCAACTCCAGTTCAAGCAATTACACAAACAAGTGCAAAAATTGCTTTCGATTCAAATGAATCAGGATATGCACATGTACATTATGGATTGGATTCAAGCTATGGTATGGTAACACCAGATTCAGCAGTAGTTGCTGATGCAGATAAAAATATCCAATTATCAAGTCTTACATGTGGAAGTATATATCACTATATAATCTCTGCAACAGATGCAGCAGGTAATGAAGCAAGTACAAGTGATGCAAACTTCGAAACAGCTGGTTGTACACCTGGTGATACAACACCTCCTGAATTTACAATACTTCAACCATCAACAATTCAAACTGCTGGAGATGTAAATATTGTTGTTGAAGCAACTGATGAAACAGCATTTGATACAACATATGTAAATAATGTTGTTATTTTTACTGTTGACGATGTTAATAAAATATCAACTTTAACAACTACTGGAAGTACTGCAACAAACTTAAAGATACAACTAACAACAAGTTTAGTTGCAGGAGAATATGAAGTTGTTGTAAAAATTAAGGATAGTGCAGGAAACTTTAATCAAGAAACATTTAATATTGTTGTTGAAGCCGCAGGTGACACAACATTACCTACAATTGATATAAACACAATTAACACAACTTCACAAACAGCAACAATTGAAGCTGATGTTAATGATAACGTAAGCGAATGGTTAGATGTTTATGCATATGTATATAACGCTGATACAAATGCTTTAATGGTTTCACCTACAAGAGCTTATAGAGCTGGAACAGATATTTCATATCTTATATCTGATCTAGACGCAAACACAGACTTTAACGTTACAATTTACGTTAAAGATGCTGCTGCAAATATAGGAAATGATTTAGGTACATTTACTACACAAATAAGTACAGATGATGTTACAGTACCAACAGTAGATATAAATGTAACAGATATTGCATCAGATGGTGCAACAATAAATGCAATAATCGATGATGATTCAAATGGTTTATTAGAAGTTTGGTTAGAATATACTGAAGTTGGACATTCAGGTACATATGTTGAAAATCCAGTATATTTTGATTCAAATTCAAATATTTCAATGGATCTTGGTAACTTAGATGCAAACACAGACTATAATGTTACATTAAAAGTTAAGGATGCATCTGGAAATATAGGAAGCGATTCAAATGTATTTACAACACTTGTAGATACAACTGATGTAAATGAACCTGTTATCTCTGATGTTTCTGTTACTAAACATCAAACAACAGCTGATATAAATTTCACTTCTGATGAAGCTGGTAATGCAAAGATTGTATATGGTTTAAGTTCAACTTACGGATCTTCTACAAGTTATCAAACAATGAGTGCAGGATCTAATGAGATTACTATTACAGGACTTACATGTAACACAGAATACCATTATTTAATTAATGCAAGAGATGCATCAAATAATGAAAGAATTACAGGTGATGCAAATTTCACAACAAGTATTTGTACTGCAAGGGTTACACAAGCACCCGTAATTTCAAGTGTTCTTGTTATTGTAGGACAAACAACAACAGATATAAATTTCACTTCAAATGAAGCAGGTACTGCAAAGATCGGATATGGTTTAACTGCAACACATGGGTCTCTTACAAGTTATCAAACAATGATTTTAGGAACTAACAGTATAGTTCTTACAGGACTTGCATGTAATACATTATACCATTACATAATCTATGCAAAAGATGCATCACCTAATGCAAATGAAAGCGTTTCAACAGATGCAAATTTCATAACAGGTACATGTGCAGACACAACAGTTCCTCTTGTTATTCAATCTGGTCCTTCTGGAATTGTAACAAACAATAATCCAACATTATTTGTAAAGCTTGAAGGTATTGATAATAATTCATCAACTACTTGTAAGTACAGTACTTCTGCATTTTCATTTGCAACAGAAGGTACAGTAATGACTTGGATGTCAGCAACATCAAGATTTGATGTTAATTTAACTGGATTAACAGATGGTACTCAGACATATAATGTAATATGTAAAGATGTTACAGGAAATCAAATGACTGCATACCCAATATCCTTTAATGTGAATACAACTGGTAACTTTGACTATACACAAGCACTAAACAAAAATTGGAATACATTATGGTTACCACCTACATTAGCTGAAGATGATAGCAATACAACAATTGGTCATGTTGTTGGTTATACTTCATCTGATTATGGATATCTTAACCATTGGTTATCAGCAACAAGTAATTGGGAAACAATCTATCACTATGATGGAACTAACTGGCTTGTTCAATATAGAGGAGGAATCAATAACGGAATTGGAACTCTAACAGATATGAACGTAGCTTTACAAAATCCATTCTGGATTGATATGAATGTAGCAGATAGATTCCAACTTGATTTAGTTGGTTAAAATCAAATATAATGTTCACAAAAAATGTGAACATTTCTTTTATTTTTAAATTATGGGGTGTAATATATGAAAAAGTATTTTATAGTATTAATTTCACTAATTTTCTTTATATCTTCTGTTTTTGCAACACCAGGCGATTGGAAGGGTATTGTAGATATTAATGGTAGTGAACCTGCAATAGGAACAGTAGTTTCTGTATATTCTGGAAGCACAAGTCTTGCAACCACAACAACTCCTACAACCGAAGCAGGTGCAATTGCTTATGATTCTAATGGATTTTATATTTTAGTTTTTGAAACTACCAATAGTGCAGCTTTAAGTTTTAGAGTTTGTGGAATAGAAGCAGAAACAAGTACTTTTAGTTCAGGCACTCATGATTTTAATATTTCAGCTAGTTTACAAACAAGTGGAACAACAGGTTGTACTTGTTCAGGTGTTTGTTCAGGTGGTTATTGTGTAAACCCAGGAACAACAGGAGTATGTTCTTCAAATACATATTATTGTGATAGTGATGGAACATGTGAATCTACATATGGAGAAACAACTTCAAATTGTTCACATGATTGTTCATCAAGTGGCGGTGGAAGTTCAGGTAGTGGTACAGGATCTGGAACAGGTACTGGTACAGGAACTGGAACAGGCACAGGAACTGATACAAATACAGGAACTGGAACAGGTACTGGAACTGGAACAACTACTTTAATAACTGGTGCTGAAAGAGATAACTTATTATCTCAAGCAGATATTAATAGTCTTTTCGGAGCAGGCGTAATAGAAGCTAACTTAACTGTTAATTCTTTATATTCAGAAACAAATGTATTAACTTCTGAAGAAGTAAATACATTAACAGAAAATCTTAGTCCAGAATATCAGAATCTTGTTAATGGCTTAATAGCAAGTCATTCAAATGAAAATGTTCAAGTTACAACTCACTTACAATCTTATGTAGTTACAGATACTTTAACTGGAGTTTCACAAATTGTAAGTAGAATATCAATAACAATTACTGCTTTAGATGATCTTGGACAAGTTACATATATTGAAGAAATTCCAAAAACAATAGCAGCAAATATAGCTGAACTTACATTTAATATCCCTCCAACACAGATATTGAATGCAGATCCTGTAGTATTATTTACTTTTAATAACCTTGCAAGAGGAGAAACAAGAGAAATAACATACATGGTTAATAAAAACGTACAGACCTTACAAAATAACAACTATTTTGCAGCTGGTACACTTGTAGTTACAACACCAGGCACAACACCACCAATAACAGATACACCACCAACTACTCCACCAAAGAGTAATATGTGGTTATATGTTGTAGTAATACTTTTAGTTATTTTGTTAGTAGCTGGTTCAATCCTATATTTAAACAAAAAGAAACAACCAAAAGGATTATAAAAGAAGATCTTAATCATATCTTCTTTTTCTTTTTTTATTTTTTTCTAATCTTCCTTGGACGTAAGTTTCTGTAATATTATTAAATTACTTGATTATTTTGGACATTAAAGTATTATACTCGTTACTCCAAAATAACACTATTTTTAAATATATCTTACTATGTTATATGTATGATAGCAGATAAAAAATTTGTTAATAGAGAGAAGGAATTACAGTTCCTAAATAAACTATATAAAAATAATAAATCAGATTTATTTATACTTTATGGAAGAAGGAGAATAGGTAAAACCCAATTAACTTTAGAATTTTTAAAAAATAAGAAAGGCACATATTATATGTGTAGTGAGGAAGGGGATTTAATAAATATTAAAAGCTTTCAAAAGGAATTATCAAAAAATATTGATAATGAATTTAATACTTTAAAAATAGATAATTGGTATGATTTGTTTTCCATATTTTTTAAGTTATATACTAAAAAAGAAAAATTAATAATAATTATTGACGAGTTTCCTTATTTGATTAAAAAAAACCCAGCAATTCCATCTATTTTTCAAAAATTATGGGATGAATTATTAATTAATAAAAATATATTTTTAATTTTAACTGGGTCATCAGTCTCAATTATGGAAAAAAAAGTATTAAATGTTAAAAGTCCATTATATGGGAGAAGAACTGCACAATGGGATTTAGGACCAATTCCATTTAAGCACATTTCTTCTTTTTTACCAAATCACAATTTAATTGATTTGTATAAAATATATTTTGTTTTTGGTGGTATTCCTGCCTATTTACAAAAATTAAACAAAGGGATAAGTAAGATAAATGGGATACCCATTTCTGAAAAAAGTAAGATAAATGGGATACCAATTTCTAACAAAAGTAAAATAAATGGGATTTCTATATTTGGGGACTCATTTGAAACGAGTGTAATTGAACAAATATTTACTAAGGGTAATTTTTTAAATCAAGAAGGTAATCTTCTTTTAAATTATGAATTTTCAGAAACAACAAATTATAAACTTATTTTAAGTGCAATCTCACAAGGTAATTTAAAACAAAAAGAAATAGTTGATTTCACACATCTTGATTATTCATTAGTTTCTAAATATTTATCTGTTTTGAAAAATATATCTATAATAACAGAAGAAATCCCAGTAACTGAAAGTAAAAGATTTAAAGGTAGATTATATAAAATAAAAGATAATTATTTACAATTTTGGTTTAGATATTTATTTTCTGATTTATCATATGTTGAATCACATGAACCAGAAGAAATATATAATTTTTATAAAACGGATATGGATGCTTATTTTGGATATAAATTTGAAGATCTAATTAAAGAATTATTTACAAATTATGAATTACCCACCAAAAATAAATATAATTTGTTTGGTAGAGTTTGGGGTAAAATGCCATTAAAATATATTGTTGCTAATAATAAGTCAACATATGAGATTGATATTGTTGGTATTGATAGTATTACAAAAAAGAACATTCTTTTTTGTGAAGTTAAATGGAAAGATAATGTAGATGCAAGTATAATTGCAAAAGATCTTATTTTAAAATCTAAATATATTAAATGGGGAATAGATAATAGATCTGAAGAATTTATTATTATTGCAAAAAGCTATTCTAATAAAATAAGCCAAGTTGATGATGTTAAATTTACTTGTTTTGATTTAAAAGATATTAATACTTTTCTTAAATAATATCTTTTAATCACTTGTTAATTTCAGACATTAAAGTATTATACTCGTTACTCCAAAATCTAGTTGATTTTAAGATTTAGATTTGTGACAACCAGTTTAATTATGCTTGGCCAGGAGCCTAGGAAAGCTTTAAATACAGATTTTAAGACATTATTTATAGATTGGTGGATTTTATGGATAATAAATTAACTATAAGAAATAGCACAACTGAATTTTTAATATTTACTTCTCAAGCTGGAGAAGATGGTATTGAAGTTAAATTCGAAGATGAAAATGTTTGGTTAAGTCAAAAGATGATGTCCAAATTATTTGATGTTCAAATAAATACAATCAATGAACATCTAAAACATATTTTTTTTTCAAATGAATTAGATGAAATTTCAACTATTCGGAATTTCCGAATAGTTCAAAAAGAGGGTAATAGGAATATAACTAGAAAAATTGATTTTTATAATCTAGATGCAATAATCTCTGTAGGATACAGAATAAATTCCCAAAAGGCAACTAGATTTAGAATCTGGGCTACAAAAATCCTAAAAGAATTTGCAATAAAAGGATATGTTCTTGATTCTGAAAGATTAAAGAATGGTACTTTCCTAAATAGAAAATATTTTGATGATTTATTATTAGAGATTAGAGAAATTAGAGCTAGTGAAAGACAATTCTATCAAAAGATAACAGATATTTATTCAACCTCAATTGATTATAATAAAGATGATGAATTAACAAGAGAGTTTTTCTCAGTAGTTCAAAATAAATTGCATTTTGCAGTTCATGGAAATACTGCTGCAGAACTAATTATGACTAGAGCAAATAAAGAAAAAGATCATATGGGTTTAACAACTTGGAAGAAATCACCCAATGGGAAAATAATAAAAAGTGATGTTAGTATTGCTAAGAATTATTTAAATAAGAAAGAAATTGAATCATTAAATAGAATTGTAACAATGTATCTTGATTATGCAGAAGATCAAGCAAAAAGAGGTGTGCCAGTAACTATGAGTGATTGGTCAAAAAAGCTTAATGCATTTTTAAAATTTAATGATAGAGATATTTTGAATAGCCCTGGCAAAGTAACAAATGAGATTGCAAAACATTTTGCAGAAAATGAATTTGAAAAATATAGACTAGTTCAAGATAAACTTTTTGAATCAGATTTTGATAAAGAAACAAAAAAACTATTATCAACCAAAAAGAAATAATTTTTTTCTATGTAGTTTATATCTAATGATGCTTGGCCACGCACCCTCCCGAAAGGGATATATATCCATAAAACTATAGTATATTTGGCGATTAACTATGATTGATCTTATATCTGATAGAAAAATTTTAGATAAGTTTATTATTGAATTTACAAATGTATTAGAAAAATATTCAAAATATGTAGTTGTTTCTGGTTTTGTTGCAATCTCAAATGCAAGATCAAGAGGAACAGAAGATATTGATCTTATTGTTGAAGAAATGTCTTTTACTACTTTTAATAACTTTTTCAAAGATATATATAATTTAAATTTTGAATGTATTCAATCTGATGATGTAAATGAAATATATAATAATTATTTATTACATAAAGAGATAATTAGATTTGCATATAAAGATACATTAATTCCAAATATTGAATTTAAGTTTCCTAAAAACAAAATTGATGAATATACTTTATCAAAAAGAGTTAAACTTCCATTAACTGGACTAGATATATATTTTGCAACAATTGAATCAACTATTGCATATAAAGAACATTATCTTTGTGGAGAAAAAGATTATGAAGATGCATATCATCTTAGAAAACTATACGTAGATACTATTAATTTTGAAGAGATTGAATTAATTAAAAGAATGATAGATAAATATCTTTATAATAAAGTAGAAGACAAGGGAAAATTAAAAGAAAATATTGAACCAATAATTTATTTTACAAAGAGAGATAAATCTCATTTAGAATTTATTGATAAATGGGTTGAATTTGTTAAAACTCATCCTTATGAAGAATGGAAAAAGCAGCATTCTGATTTTTTAGATTCTCAAATTATTCATTCTATGGAATTCTATCAAAGATTATTAAAAGAACCAGATGGCGCAAAGAAAATAAGAAGTATTATGGGCTGGAACAAAAAGACTCCTTATTGGTTTGAAAAATAATCATCCTAGTTTCTATATTCTTCAATTTCTGTAATCATTATATTTTTAAATAAAACGGCTTATCTATATATACCTAATTATATTTTATTATCAGCCTACTAAATTTCGAGAGTGAAAACAAGTTATGCCTACAAAAATCAGAAGAAAAGTATACAAGGATGAATCCTGGTCTGATACTATTATCTCTGATATTAAGAAAGGAGAAGTTGTAGACATTACAAAAATATTACCTCTTGTAACTCCAGGCACAGAACTTAGAAAGGGCCTTGATGAAATCCTAAATGGTAACCTTGGAGCTTTAATTGTTCTTGGAATAAACGATGAACTTAAATCCCTTCTTCAAGGTGGAATTAATCTAGATGTTCCTTATGGTTCATCAAGATTATTTGAACTTGCAAAAATGGATGGAGCTATTGTTGTATCTAATGATTTAAAAAAAATAGTTTCAGCAAACACTCATCTTATGCCAAACAAAGAAATACCTTCATCAGAAACAGGAATAAGGCACAGAAGTGCAGAACAAACTGCAAGGCAAACAGGCTTACCAGTTATTGCAATCTCACACAGGAGAAGCATTATTTCTTTATTTTATAGAGATCAAAAGTATGTTCTTCAAGACCTAAGATTATTACTTGTTAAATCAAACAATAGTCTAAACAACCTAAAAGACTATAGAATAAGAATAGATTCAGATCTTAATTACTTAATACATAATGAAATAAACAGTTTATCAACTGTCTCAGAAGATGCACTTTCAATTATTCAAAAACTACTTTATTTCTTTAAGCACTCAAGCGAGCTTGATATGCTTGTTATTGAGCTTGGAGAACAAGGAACAGACATCATGCAAAGCTTGTATGAAATCAATTATGGAATAGAAGAAACCTTAGCTATGCTTATCTTAGACTACTCAAGCAAGGAAATGAGTAAGCAAGAAGCTCTTACACAAGTTGAGAACCTAAAGAAGATGGGTTTAAGGATGATATCTGATACTGATAAGCTATCAGAATTTGTATCTTTAGGCTCAAGTAGTACAGTTCCATCACTTGACTTCCATTATCCAAGAGGATATAGGATATTATCAAAGATACCGAGATTATCTCCTAAGTTAATTGAAGACATGATAAAAAAGTACAAATGCATATCAAATATGCTTAATTTAGATGCAGAAGAACTTTCAAAAGATCTAAGTATTAATCTAGTTCAAGCAAAGTACATAGTAAGTCAGTTATCTAGTTTATCAGAGAACATAACAACAGATTTCTTTGATATTTAGTGTATTTTCCTTCTATAAATATGTTTATATACTTATCTTGCCTATATTATATATAATTGGTTAATATAAAATCTAAAAGCATGAGAGTGCTTCTTTTTTTTGTAGAACACCAATAAATATCAGCAAAGACTGAACATCGAATATAAAAAAGTGATTTTAGAATGGAAGGAACAGTAAAGTTTTATAACTTCAAGAAAAGATTTGGTTTCATAACAGGAGAAGACGGTAAAGACTACTTCGTACATGAAACAGGAATTATACAAAAGGGTTCTGTAAGAGACGGAGCTAAAGTAACATTTGAAGTTGTAACAGATGATAGAGGAGCAAAAGCAACAAACGTTAACGTAGTTTAAACTCTATTGTTTAAAGAACTTACGAATAATTTTTTAGATGATTCTTTCCTCTTTTAAAAAAAGCTTCATCTAATATCTTTTTTTTAATAAATATATTAAATTAGAACCTTAGCTATATCTATAGCTTGTTTTTCTTATTTTTTCTTTCTTGTTCTTCAAGTATATCAAGCTGAAGCTTTTGTATTTCAAGTAGTCTTTGCCATTGATCTCTAGTTAAGTGATCAAGCTTTTCATGTATGTGTCTTATCTCAAGCTCAGCTTTAAGATTAATCTTGTAATCGTTTTCAGATCTTAGTCTATCCTTTTGTTCCTTCCTGTTTTGGCTCATCATAATGATTGGAGCTTGAATAGCAGCAAGACAAGATAAGATTAAGTTTAAAAGAATGAATGGATAAGGATCATATGGTTTAGCCATCATAAGACTTGTATTAATTATTATCCAGATAACTAAAACAATAAAGAAAGAACTAATAAATCCCCAAGAACCTCCAAAGGTTGCGACCTTATCAGCTATTCTTTGTCCTTTTGAAAGTCCGGTTTCATCTAAGCTAAGTTCCTTAACAAGAGATTCTTGATCAATCATGCTTTTTACAACTTGCTTATCAATCTTAGATATTTCTCCTTTTTCTTTCTTTAAGAGATCTTCCATGTATTGATATCTATATTTTTTATATTCTTCTCTTGAAATATAATTCGTATTATTAAATTCAGGATATTTCTTTTTAATAAGTTCAATTACTTGTAAATTAATTAAATCATAAGGAACTGCATCTATTATCTTAATAGGTTTTTTAGTAATATAGCAAATTACATTTACTTCTTTTTTATTTTCCATAAGTTAATCCTTTAATACAAGTCTTGATTATCTATTATATCCAGAAGATAAATATTAATTTAAATGTATGGTTTTTATATATATTTATAGATATATTTTAAAAGTTGATAAATATGAAAATGAAAATAAAAAGTGTAGTTAATGTATTTAAGAAACCTAAGGAATCTTTGGTTAAGAAGAAACCAGTTATAAAACCAAAAAGAAAAGAGTTAATTAAAAAGTTTTTTGGGTTTGAGTTTAATATTAAAAAAGAAGTTAAAAAACCAACAGATCTTTTAAAAAAGGAAAAGCATATAATGGATAGGCTTGTTCATGTTAAAGAAAAATGTCAAAACTTAAACAACATGCATAATACATACAAGTTTATAAGAACATTAAAAGAAGAAGGAATAACTGGAAAAAACATAAGAGAATACACAAATTTATATCCAGAGCATATTTATAGTAAGCTTGGAAATATGGAACCAAAGGATAAAATAAATATTTTACATCTAATGGGCTTTGATCTTGGTAAAATGGAAACTATTAAACCATTTGATTTAGAATATAATCAGCACATGCCAAGCTTACGAACACAATTATATAAAAAGTTTGGTTCTAATAAAGAAGCATTAAAAGAATTAAATAAATTTTATAGTTTAAGACATATTGGAAAAGGTTTTCCAATAAGAGAAATGCTTGAAACATTTCCAATTGATGCTATGCTTAGAGAATTTAGTTATGAGGATATAAGAAATAGGATTAGTAGTGTAGATGGAAGACTTCATACTGATGAAGGAGTTAGAAAGTTTGCAGAATTAATTTATAGAAAGTAAACTATTTTTTATTTTTGCAATTTTTACATCTCTTAAGTAAATCAGTATAACTTTTCTTTTTATTAACTTTATGATTTAAGTGGCCCTTAATGGTTTTAGATGAAAAACTAATTTTTGGAAGAGGGCTTTTATGATTGAAACCTCTGTTCTTCATTTCCTTTACAATTTCTTCATGTCTTTTGTAAATGCTTTTAGGTTCTAGTAGATCATTTTTTATATATCCATCAATAGATATTCCTTTTTTAATAGTTCCAACAAACATATGTATTTCAACATGTTCCCCAAGAAGATGCTTATCGCACATCTTATTTGTAGGTGTCATCCACATTCTCATGTTAATCAGTTTTAAATAATTGGGATTAAAAATTAGAAAGAGCCTCTAGAGCTGATTCTAAATTTAGTTATTAGCTAGTTTTAAATTTATCTACCCCCCACATATACTAAGAAAGCATCTATTTATATACTTTGTGGGGGTGTATATCTATATGGTGTACATAAAGGAAAAAAAGATCGGAAAAAGAAAAATATACTCCCTTCGTCATAATTTTAGATACAAAGATGCATACAGAACAGAAGAGAGATACTTAGGTACAGAAATACCAAAAGACATTGATAAACAAAAATTTGATTTTTATTTAGAAGTTATATCTGATAAATTAAAAGAAATAGATTTAATTAAAGAAAAAATAGATAAGGATCATAAAAAAGCACCATCAATTGTATTAGATAAAGAAAATGAGCAGTTTGCATTATTATTCACCTATAATACAAACAAAATTGAAGGGTCAACCTTAACATATAAAGAATCAGTAAACTTATTAATTCATAACATCTCTCCAAACAAACCAACAAGGGATATTAAAGAAACTGAGGCTCATCAAAACTTATTTTTAGAATTAATTAAGAAAGAGCAAAAGATAACTTATCAAAATCTTCTTGAATGGCATTATAAACTATTTAAAGATACAAAACCAGAACTTGCTGGAAAAGTGCGAGATTATAAAGTTATTATATCAGGTTCTAAATTCGTTCCTCCATCTCCTATAGAAGTAAATTCAGAATTAATGGATTTCTTTAAATGGTATTTAAAGAACAAAGATGTTCTTCATCCTGTTGTTCTCTCTTGTTTATGTCATTTAAAATTGGTAACAATACATCCATTTGGTGATGGGAATGGAAGAATAACAAGATTAATAATGAATGTGGTATTAAATAATTATAATTATCCATTGTTTGTAATAAAATATACAGATAGAGTTGATTATTATAATTCACTCCAAGGATCAAACCTAAAAGAAGACCAAACAATATTTATAAAATGGTATATTAATGAATACATTAAGTTTACAAAAGAATGGTACAAGATTTAAATAAACATAAGTTGTATTTTATTAATCCTTTTGAGAAATGGCTTTTAACTTTTGGTGTTAAGCCTCTAGAGGGATTTGAACCCCCGACTTTCAGTTTACAAGACTGACGCTCTACCACTGAGCTATAGAGGCATATAACTTTTCTTTTACTAAACAAAAATACTCTTTTTTATTAAAAAAATAGTTATACTATAATATAATATATATAAGAAATCTTTATAAATAATTGGGTTCCTATCTTTTCATAAGGTGTGCTTATGGTAAGTGATTTAGATACTAAATTAGATGAAATATATCATAAGTATGGATATGGATATAATTCTTCTGAAATACAGAAATTAAGAGAAATAACAAGAAACCCAGAATTAACTAAATGGTTAATCTCTGCAATAGGAAGTTATTATTCGATTGCAAAGAAAAGATTAGGTACAAGTAATAAAATAACTATAACCGATGTTCTAGAAAGATTAAAACCATCAATTGAATTTATGAAAAACAAGAAGAATCTAGAATCTATTAAACTAAATGATTATATTATTAAAACAGAGTATGGATTCCCAAAGCATGTTGAAAATATAATTGAATATAGAATTTATTCAAAAGAAAATAAAGTTATTGGAACAATTGGTTTTGTTATATCTAAAAACAAAAGAGGATCTTCTCAATTAATTATGAATCATCTTCAAGGACTAGAACCAAATGTTAATACTCTTGAAACAATAAACAAATTAAATAAAGATCTTGGTGTATCTTGGAGAAACCTAGTTATTAAATTCTTAAAAAACTATGCACATAAGAATAAACATAAATTTGTTTATTTATTACCTCGTGATTTTAATGCATCTTTACCTGAAAAGATGTACAGAACAGAATACAAAAGACAACTTAGAATGTATATTAATAGTGCATTAAAATCTGGAGTTCTTCCTGAAGAAATTGCGTTCTCAAAAGTTCCAAAAAGAAGTGGAACAAAAATAAAGAGTGCCTTGAAAGCAACAGTTAAAGGAAAGAATCTAAAAGAATTAAGAAAAATAAATGTTTATAAAATAATCAAATAAACTTACATCTTATTTCTAAGTGCATCAACTGTATTCATGTGCTCTGCACGTCTTGCAGGAAGAACACCTGAAAGAATACCAGTAAGTAATGCAAGACCAAGACCTAAAAGAATAACTTTACCTGTAATTATTATTGTTAGCATAGTAAAACCTTGAGAAAGTGCATACCATTCAACTGCTTTTGCAATTCCAATTCCAAGTAATATACCAAGTACACCACCAATAAATGAAAGAATTATTGATTCTGAAATAAATATATAATTAATATCCTTTGGCTGTGCTCCAATTGCTATAAGTACCCCAATTTCTTTAGTTCTTTCAAGAACAGAAGTATAAATTGAATTCATTATTCCAATTGCACCAACAACTATTGATATTCCTGCTATTGCTGTTAGAATGATTTTAAGAACATTTAATATACTTTTAATAATTTCAAGAATTTGTACAGCAGTTATTACTATAAAAGAATTTTTCTCATGTGTTTTTTCTAATTTTTTTTGAATCTTATCTTTAATCAAGGTTACATCTTCTAATGGGTTTGTTTTAATAAATATTTCATCAACTTGATCTCCAATTCCATAAACTCCTTCTGCAAATTCTCTTGTCATGTAAATAGAACTATCATCTTGTGAATTTCCTATATATTCCATAATTCCTACAACTTTGAAATCAAGATCATCAACTTTAATTGTATCTCCAACCTTTATCTTACGCTTGAACATATCATCAGCAACTAATGCACCAATTATTATTTTTCTACCTTGTTTACCAGTAAGCCCAGTACCAGAACGAAGTTTCATATTCATTATTTTAATTGTTGTATCTGCTTGTGCTTCTTTAACAATATATACAGTTTTATATTGAGTTTCACGATTAAATTCAAGCTTAGTCATTTTAAATGAGAAAGGTATTACCTCAGTTACTCCAGCAATATTTTCAAT
>JBAWVI010000014.1:0-14855 GCA_037147375.1 archaeon
CTTTGGATATTTTAAGAAAAGAGAAGAAATTATACAAGTTATTGATACTCCTGGACTTATTCATTCTGAATTTAAGGACATGAATATAATTGAAAAGCAAGCAATTGTTGCAATTAAAGCGCTTGGAGATGTAATTATATTTTTATATAATAAGAATCAAACATACGAGCACCAACAAGAAGTGCTTGATAAGATAATCTCAGAGAACCCTGAAAAGAAAGTATTTGTTTATCCTTCTTTTGGTTCTGAAATGAAAGGATATCCAAACATAACAAAAGAAAGAATACTAGATAAGGATTTTTAAGATAGTTTAGTTTTCAAATCCAAAAGGTATTAAAATATATATTTATAAATATTATATACAACACTATTTTTACAATACAATTGTTGTCATGCTAAAGAGGTGAAGTACAAATGACTAAGAAAGAAGAGATTTGTAAAAAACTCATAACCGAGATACTGCAAGAAACAGAATACCTTCTTGAAGATCATACAATACCTAAAAACATAACTAATGTAATTAGATCTGTTGAAGAAAGATTACAAAAAAACCTAAGTCCTGTTGAAGTTTCAAGTATCATATACGAGCTTGAGGAAACAGCTAATGGACTTAATGCACCCGAATTTAGATCAGTTGTTTGGGCATTAATCAGTAAACTTGAAACGCTTATGGAGAACTTGAAATAGAATGGATCAAGAAATTATTAATTATGCAAATGCAAAAGGAATGATACTTACAGAAGAAGCATTAAGACTTTTGAATAATTATAATTATAGAGACGTTATTGATAAGCTTAAAATTAAAGATAAAATATTTGTTTTACCAAAAGATGTTATTGATGTTTGTAAAGATGGGGATTGTAAGGTTAAACCAGAGTATACAAAAAATTATTATATAATGGACAAGTACGATGTTACTGGAAAAACCTATTCACAAGGAAGAGTTGAAGACTTTCTTAATCTTTTTACTGATAAATACAAAACTATTTCTGAAATTATAAAAGAGAGGTCAGACTTTGAGCCAACAAACATATCCGAAGCAAAGCATCTTGGAAAAAATAAGAAAGTAGATATTATTGGAATGGTTTATGAGAAAAGAACAAGCAAGAACGGAAATACAATCATAAACGTTGATGATCCAACTGGTTCTGTTAATCTAGTAGTTACAAGTAAAAATGAAGAATTGTTTAAGGAAGCAAAAGAAATACTTAATGATAATGTTATTGGATTCAAGTGCAATGTGATTGCAGAAAACATGTTCATTGTTAATGAAATTATTTATCCAGATATCCCTATACAGAATAATAAACCTCATCTTAATGAAGAAGTTTATGTTGCAATAATTGCAGATGTGCATATTGGAAGTAAACTGTTTCTTGAGAATGAATTTACTGAATTCATTGATTGGTTATCTGGTAAAGATGATGGAGATCAAAGACTTGCAAAGAAAATAAAATACTTAATTATTGCTGGAGATCTTGTGGATGGAATTGGAGTTTATCCTGCTCAATTTGAAGAACTTGCTATTACAGACATATTCAAGCAATATGAATTATTTGAAGATTATATTTTAAAGATTCCAAAGGACATTACTATATTTATAACTCCAGGAAATCATGATGCTGTGAGACTGTCAGACCCACAACCAGCAATCACAAAGCAATTTCTTCCAAGATTATCAGAACAAGAAAATATACATTTAATGGGTTCTCCTTCATGGGTAAATCTTGAAGGGTTTAAAACACTTATTTATCATGGAGCATCTCTTCATGGAATATATGCTGAGATTAAGGAAGCAACTATGTCTACACCAGACATTGCAATGAGAGAAGTTATTAAGAGAAGAGATCTTATGCCGCAATATGGAGAGAGACAAACATTCATTCCTATGGAAAAAAACTTAATGACAATTAATGAAGTTCCAGATATATTTATTGGAGCAGATGTTCATCATCATGCATATTCAAAATATAAAAATTGTCACTTAATTAATGCATCTTGTTGGCAATCAATTACAGCTTATCAAATTGAAAAAGGACATCATCCAACACTTTGTAAAGTTCTTTTACTTAACTTAAAAGATCAAACATTAAAAATAAAAGATTTCTTAAAACCAGAAGAAGAAAAAATGCAATTGTAAATAAATATGGAAATTAAAAACTTAATAGCAAATGAAGATGTAAAAAACTACTTCACTTTACTTTCAGAAAAGATTGCTATAGCTGTAAGCACAGCAAAGGAAGCAAAAAGAACAGGAAGAGATATTACTAATGATATTGAGTCTGTTCCTGCTGCTGGTATTGCTGAAAAAACTGAAATTCTTGTTGGACCAAAGGGTGTTTCTGAAATTTATAATAATTTATGGGAATTACATAAAGATAGATTCAAGATTACACTAATTATATTTGATATGATTTTAGATAATGAACTTGGATTTATTGAAGATCCAGAAAAAAGACTAGAGCAAGCAATTAGAACTGCACTTGTTATTCAAACTGATGGAGTTGTTGTTTCTCCAATTACTGGACTTCCGCATATAAAGATTTCTAAAAATCCTGATGGAACATCATACCCAGATATTTATTATGCGGGACCAATTAGAGCTGCAGGAGGAAATGCACAAACACTTCCTCTTCTTCTTGCGGATTATGCAAGAAGCAAACTACATTTAGATAAATTCAAACCAAGTGAACAAGAAATAGAAAGATATGTTGAAGAAGGAATGATTTATCAGAATGATATTGTTGCAAGACAACAAAGAGTTACTGAAAAAGAAGTTAAAATTATTGTTGAAAACTGTCCAATCTGTATGAACTCAGGACCTGACTCTGATATTGAAGTTTCTGTTCATAGAGATCTTGAAAGAGTTCCAACAAACAGAATAAGAGGAGCAATGTGTCTTGTTTTAATTGATGGACTTTATGTTAGAGCAGCAAAGATACAAAAGACAGCAAAGAAGATGGGACTTAATTGGGATTGGCTTGAAAAATTAATTAAGATTAATAAAACTGCAGAAGGTGGATTTACTTTAAAGCCAAGCACAAAGTATATTGAAGGACTTGCTGCAGGTAGACCTGTTTTTTCATATCCATTTGCTCCAGGTGGATTTAGAATAAGATATGGAAAAGCAAGAAATGCTGGGCTTATGGCTAAAGCAATTAATCCAGCAACCATGTATGTTCTTGATGAGTTCATTGCGGTTGGAACGCACGGAAGACTTGAAAGACCAGGTAAATCATTACAATATTTTCCTTGCTCAACAGTGGATGGACCAATTGTTAGATTGAAAAATAAAGATGTTGTAAAAATAGATAAAGTTATAGATGCTAAAAAATATCATGATGAAATTGATAAGATATTATTTGTTGGAGATATGTTAATTGATATTGGAGATTTTAAAAAATCTGGACATCCATTAATTAAGAGCGGATATGTTGAGGAAGAATGGCTTGCTGAAATGAAATATCTTGAAAGAACAGAAAAGATAGATAAAAAGATTCTTGAGAAAGCACAAGACTTTTATGAAAATCCAAATCCATATACAGCAGTTAATATTTCAATTGAAAATAATCTACCATTATTTCCAAAGTATATACACTATTATGATTTATTATGTGCAGAAGAATTAAAAATATTAATTACTAAATTTAGAGATGCAGAAAAAATATTTGAAGAAAATAAGATTGTTGGTGCAAAGGTTAAATATAATAATTTAATTAAAAGCATATTAGAAAAGATGGGATTACCACATAGGTTCCTTGAGGATGGGTTCCACATACTTATTGGAGAAGAATATGCATATCCACTTCTTAAAACTCTAGGAGCATTAAATCAAACAGATCCTATAGAAGAATTTAAAGATACTTTGGATGCTGAAGATAAAAGCATAACTGAAAAATTAACAATGATTTCTGGATTTGATATTAGAGAAAAATCAGGAACTTGGATTGGTGCAAGAATGGGTAGACCAGAAGCAGCTCATGAAAGAGAAATGGCTGGTAAACCAAATGCATTATTTCCAATTGGTAAAGGCTTTGGAAATAATAGAGATCTAATTAAGGCCGCAAGAACAAAAAGTAATGAATCAGATGTAAATGATGGATATGGAATTTCTGATGTTGAAATTAAATCATATATTTGTCCTGGTTGTAAAAAAGTAATGTTTGGACCATATTGTTTTGAGTGTAATCTTAAAGCTAAGGAAATGAGAGTTTGTTTAATATGTAATAAACAATTGTATGATGTGGTGTGCCCAACTTGTAAAAATAAAACTAAACCAAAACTTGATCACACAATAAGCATTGATGCACTTATTGAACAAGCTTCAAAGAACCTAAAGGTTGGAATTCCAGAACATCTTAAGGGTGTTAAAGGTTTAATCTCTGAAGAGAAAAATGCAGAACCACTTGAGAAAGGAATCTTAAGAGCAAAATATTTACTTCAAATATTCCGTGATGGAACTGTAAGATATGAGGCACTTAATGCAACTATTTCTCAATTCACTTGTAAGGAACTTAATCTTACTCTTGAAAAGGTTAAAGAACTTGGATATAAAACTGATTATCTTGGAAAACCAATAATAAACATTGAACAAAGAATAAGTATATTCCCTCAAGACATTATTGTTGATGATAATTGTGGTGAACATTTCCTAAAAGTAAGTAAGTTTATTGATGATGAGCTTGAAAAGTTTTATGGACAGAAGAAATTTTATAATAAAACAACTAAAGAAGAATTAATTGGAGAGCTTGTTATTGGACTTGCTCCACACACATCTGCTGGAATTGTTGGAAGAATTATTGGATATTCCAAATCTCGTCTTGCATGGGGGCATCCATATTATATCACAGCAAAAAGAAGAAATGTTGATGGAGATCAAGATTCAATGATGCTTCTAATGGATCCTATGCTTAATTTTTCATATAGTTATCTTGCTAATAACAGTGGAGGGAAAATGGATGCTCCACTTACATTTACAACAATCATGAATCCATACGAGATTGATGATGAATGCTATGAAATTGAAACAGTTACTGAATATCCTTATGAATTTTATTTAAACACAAAAAACTTTGGAGATCCGTACGATAAGAATGTGCAGTATGTTGTAAAGGTTCTTGGAACAGAGGATCAATATAGTTGTATTAAGTTTACTCATGATACAACAACATTTGATGAAGGACCTAAGCAAAGTGCATATCTTCAAATTAAATCAATGGCAGATAAAGTTGATAAGCAAGCAAGACTTCAAGAAAGAATTGCAGCTGTTGATAACAAGGATGCATTAGAGCGTCTTCTCCATTATCATCTTTTTCCAGACATTATTGGAAACACAAGAGCGTTTGCAAGACAACAATTAAGATGTGTAAAGTGTAATAAAAAATATAGAAGAATGCCTCTTTCAGGACATTGTTCATGTAATGGTAAGTTAATCCTAACAATTGCAGAAGGATCAATTAAGAAATATGTAAACATTGCAAGAGATATAATAATTAAATATCAATTAAAGCCATATCTTCTTCAGAAGATAAATCTTGCAGAAGAAGAAATAAATTCCTTATTTTCAAATAAAGAAGAAAAGAATCAAAAAAGCTTGTCGGATTTCTTTTGAATTAATTTAAAAAATAGAAAAGAAGAAGAAAATTTAAATTATAAAAAAAAGAAAAAGAGTTAAAGAATAAATTTAATTATTCTTTAAGTTCAATTGACATTTGTACATCTGCTGGAACATCAACCTTAACAACTCTTCTTAAGATCTTGTCATCAGCTTTAACATCAATTATTCTCTTGTGTATTCTAAGTTGCCATTTCTGGTAGGTTTCAGTTCCTCCACCAGAGGGACCACGCCTTGTAGGAACCACTAACTTTTTGGTTTTTAAAGGGATGATTCCTGAGTGCTTAACTCCAGACTTTTGTGCAACGTCTATTATTTCCTTACAAAAATCTGTAAGTTTCTTGTAATCCGTGCTTGTTACAATAATTCTTGCTGTTTGCATAAACTTGTGTCATCCCCAAATATATTTTTACTTAATCTTCTTTTTAACTTCTATGATTACACCAGCAGCAACTGTTTTACCCATATCTCTTATTGCAAGACGACCAAGTTGTGGAAACTCTTTATATGTTTCAACACATAATGGTTGATTTGGTCTAATCTTAACAATAGCAGCATCTCCTGCTTTTAAGAATTTTGGATTTTCTTCCTTAACAGCACCTGTCTTTGGATCAAGTGATCTTACAAGTTCTGTTATAGTACATGAAATTTGAGCTGTGTGCATGTGGAATACTGGAGAATAACCAACTGTTATTGCAGATGGATGGAATAATACAACTATTTGAGCTGTAAATTCTTCAGCAACTGTAGGTGGATTATTTACGTGACCAATTACTGATCCTCTCTTAATATCCTTTGGTCCTACTTTTCTTAAGTTGAATCCAATATTATCTCCTGGTACTGCTTCAGTTAATTGTTCGTGGTGCATTTCAATAGATTTAACTTCTGTTTCAACACCTTCTGGCATGATAATTATCTTATCATTAGGTCTCATAATTCCGCTAGAAATCTTTCCAACAGGAACTGTTCCAACACCCTTGATGTTATAAACATCTTGTACAGGAAGTCTTAATGGCTTGTCTGTTGGTGGAACTGGAGCTACGAACATATCAAGTGCTTCAAGTAAGCATGGTCCATTAAACCAAGCTAATTTATCTGACTTCTTAACTATGTTATCTCCTGGATATGATGCGATTGGAATAATTTTCATATTCTCGTCTTTGTATCCAGAACCTTTTAATAATTTAGTAATATCTTCTTTGATTTCATTGAATCTTTCTTGTTTATATTCAACTTCATCCATCTTGTTAACTGCAACAACTATTTGTTTTATACCCATAACTTGAGCAAGGAAAGCATGTTCCTTTGTTTGAGCTTGGATACCATCTTTTGCAGCAACTACAAGAACAGCAGCATCAGCTTGAGAAGTTCCAGTTACCATGTTCTTAATATAATCTTGGTGGCCAGGAGCATCAATAACTGTGAAGAAATTCTTTTTAGTTTCGAACTTCTTGTAGTTAACATCAATTGTAATTCCTCTTTCTCTTTCTTCCTTTAATGTGTCCATCATGTAAGCGAAAGCGAATGTTCCTTTACCTTTTTCTTTAGCTATTGCTTCAAGTTTTCTATAATCTTGTTCAGGTAATGCACCTGTGTCGTACATTAAACGACCAACTGTTGTTGATTTTCCGTGATCAATGTGTCCTATAAAAATAACATTGATATGTGGCTTTTCATTTGCCATATTTATTCCTCCGTTATTTATTAAATTTCCTTAGTTTTTTTAATTAAAATACTTGCTAATAAAATTAGATTTATAGTGCAAGATATAATATATATTAAGAAACCAAAGTATTTTTAAATAGAAACTAAAAGATTTTTTTTAAAACAAAATATATATAAACTCATCAACTATATATATATAATAAAGATAAAAGGATTATTATGGCAGTAAATTCCATTCAAATATTAGTTGTAGTTATTATAATAATTATATTTGGAGTTATGATTACTTTATTAAATATGAGAAAGAAAGATAAAACCTCTGCAGGTATTGAGCAAAGCACTTGGCAAAAGATAGAAATCTTAAACGCTAAGAAGAAAGAACTACTTGATAAGAAAAAAGAACTATCATACAAATACACTGCAAAAACAGTTACAGATTCTGAATATTCAACAACAATTAAATATCTTAATGATGAGATTGAGAAAGTAAATCAAGATATAAATGTAGAAGTAAATAATTTAACTCAAGTTCAAGGAAAAGTGGATGCTGAATCTGATGTTAGATTCACAAATATTAAAATTAAGAGCGAATTATCTGAAACTAATTTAGAAAACAAAAATCTTAAAGAAAAAGTTTCTGAGCTTGAAGAGTTTATTAAAAATGTTTCTAAGAATAATAATCTCCAAACAAATGGTGAAGATACTTCTATAAAAAAGTATTATGAAATCATCTTAAATAAGTATAAAGATGAAATTAATGAAACTGAGAAGAAAACAATTTCTGAGATCAAAGAGATGGTTAAACCCACAGACCTCACCATTAAAAGTTTATCATCTAAATATCAACCAATAAGTTATGATTATAATAAAGATTATTTAAATACATTAAGACAACTTTATAATTACCTTAAATCAGATGTTGAGGTTATTAGAAGTGATTTGAGATTATTATTTTGGATTGATTTCACTAGCATCATAACAAATAAGATTGCTGATGAACAAGATATATCTATTCTTTTTTGTTCATGTATGAAAGCATTATCTGATGAAGAAGCAAGAATTGAGATCGTAATGCTTGATGATGAGAAGATACATGCATTTGTTAAAACTAAATATAAGAATACATTTTATATTTTTGATCTTGCACAAAAGGTTCCATTTGATATGTTCAAAAACGTTGATGAAAAACAGTTATATCAGGAATATAATTTTAATAATAGTAAGATTGCTAAAAGAATATATGCTTATAATCAAAATGAGTATATAGATTTTAGAACTGAGTAGTATTAGATCTAATTATTTATAATCGTTGTTGGAATTAATTATGGATAAAATTGATGTTACAAGTACTGTTTTTTGTTATGTTGTTAAAAACTTGTGCGAAGAATTGGTTGGGGGATACATAAATAACATCCAAGCAATTGATGAAAACACATTTAAAATTAAAATACATAAAAAGAAAACCAAACAATTAATTATTAATAATAATATTTGCTTTTTATCAGACTATGTTTTGCAAACAAATGAAACAAATGGACTAACATCTTACTTAAAAAGAACTTTATTTAATCAAAGAGTTCACGAAATAAAGCAAGATAAAAATAATAGAGTTATTTATTTCAAGTTAGATAAGTTTTATTTAATATTTGAATTTTTTTCTAAATCAAACATAATCCTCACAGATTTGGATTTCAAAATAATTACTTCTAAACAAAAAGAAGAATGGAAGGATAGACTTATTCAAAAGGGAGAAATTTATAAATTCCCAGCAAATATTGATATTAAAGAATTGTCAGAAAAAGAAATAATAGAAAAATTAGAAGATGATCTTAAAAAAAAGATAAGTGAAATAACAAAGAAGGAATTAATTACTTATCTTGTTAAAAAATATAATTTACCTCCTAGCGATATTGAGATTGTTATTGGAGAGAAAGAAAAAATATCCAAAGAAACAATTAAGCACATCAAAGGAATATATAATTATGAAAACCCAAGACTTGTTATTCTTGATGGTAATAAAAATAAAATTCTTTCTGTAGTTAATGAGGAAGGACAGTTGTATGATGAAATTGAAAAATATTATTTAGAGATTTACAAAGATAAGACTGTTGAAATTCAAACAACTAAGCAAAATAAAAATCAATTTATTTTAAATGAACAAATTGAAACAAAGAAGAAATTCGAAGACTATATAACTAAATTAAACACAGAAGGGGAAGTAATTTATTCTTATTTTACATATATTGATCAAATTAATCAACAGATTGAGATTGCAACCAATAAAAAAGTAAGTGAAAAGGAAATTATTAAAAAAATTAATGATTATCTTGAAAAAAATAAAGTTTCAATTAAAATAAACTCAATTAATCAGAAAACTAAAACATATATCGCTGATTTTAAATAGTTAGATAAAAAGCTAAATATTGAATATCAATTATAAATAGATGTTAAAAAATAGAAAAAAAATAAAGAACTTATTGTTCTTTATTTACTTGTCCTTCGTCAACAATGAAAACATCGCTTACTGCAAGGATTGCTTTGAATGGTACTTCAATCATATTACCTTGTAAATTTAACTTCTGAATAAATGTTGATGTTGGATCAACTTCTACTAAGATTGTTTCGATTTCTCCAGTAACTTCGTTTACCATTAAATCAATTAAACGACCTATGTTATCTCCTTTGTTGGTTATTAACTTCTTTGTTGCAAGTTGTCTTGCTATTGCGTATTTGTACATACCAGATCCTCTCTTTTAATTTTTATTTCATTTTTATATTTTATATAAATTTAATCTAATTATATGTTACTAAATATATTTATAAAGTAATCTGTTTCGAAAACCAGAATAAAACACTTAATTTGTTGTTATTCCTAACCACATAAACAAATGAAAAAGGGTCAAAACTACTTGTTTTCACTTAGCAGATACATTTAATAAAATAATGTAGATAATAGAATATAAAACAATAATTATTTAAAGATATTTATTTATGTAAATATGAACAAACGGGGTGAAAAAGATATGGAATTTGAAAAAGAACAAATTATTCTCTTAATTATTTGTTTAATTATTGGTTTCATTATTGGAATAACTATTAATACAGATAACGTATTAAAAGGATCTTGCAATAAAGAACAAACTGAAATTAACGTATTAACAAAAGAAATTAATAGTTGCTTAGATAAATTGAATCAAAACGTAGATGTAAATACAGGACTTGAAAAATAATTGTAATTATTAAATAATTATTCTTCCATCTCCTAAATTAAAATTCTTTTTAGAAACAGCTTTGATTGTTTGACTTGTTTTATCTTTATATCTAATTAATTCTTTCTTCTCATCAATTGAAACAACCTCTCCAACCCACAAACCATATCTTGATTGAACAGGAAGCCCAATTAAAACACTAGTTACTTCTTGCTTTATTGAAAATAAAGAAGTAAATTGATAAAGAAGTACTAATATTATTACTCCTACAATTATTGAAAATATAAATTGCTTTGTAGAAAATTCTAATAATAACCATTGGAAAAATAAATCAAGCAATACAAAAAATACAACTATAAAGAAAAGATAAAATAAGTTATTTCCAAATTTGTACATTTTTTTAAGATAAAATAAATCAATTACAGAACCTACAATCCAAGATGTGCACGCAAGAACAAAGTAGAGTAGTACTGCTCTTAGAACATAGATGAATCTATGAAGTAAATCAAAGGTAATGTTTGCAGTGTATAGGTTCGTTCCCTTAATTATTCCAAATATTAAAAAGAAAAAGAAACCAAGATAAAAAGGAAGACTTATTCTTGTTAATGAAAACTTTTTAAAGAAGCTACGATATGCTCTTACAATTTTTGGTTCTAAATTGAAACCCTTAACTAAAAAATATATACCAAATAACAAAGCAATTATCTGAAATGCGAATTGTTTTGCAAAAACAAACAGTAAAAGTATTATTGCAGGAATACCATAAACTATTCTTGCAAAGAATGGATCTTGAAGAGCCTTCTTAATAAAATAAAATGTGTTTTCAATACTTTTTTCTTGTCTTACAATAATTGTTTCCTTTGAGATTATTGGTACAAAGTTTTGTACTAATGGCATTACTTGATCATCTTCTGCACCATCACTTACAAAAACAACACCAGTTGCAGGATATATTTCAAGAACTTGTTTTAATTGCATTGTTATGTTTTTATCAGCATAAAAAAAATTATCTTTTGAATGACCAGTAAGAGTTGCAATTTCAACATTATTAGTTTCAACTAGTGTATAATATTGTTTAATTGCTCCAAATATGCAGTTTGCATCTGATTCCTCAGGATCTGCAATTGCAAGAGCGGTTGCTAATTTTTTATTATTGTTTATTCCAATTATAGGTCCTGGAATTCCTGTTTTTTGACCAACATCATTATCTCTATCAATTGAAAGAATAAGTATTTTTTCTGTACTATCAATTTGTAATTTTGGTTCTGTTGTTTGTTTTTGGTCAACTACAGGTTCAGGTACTGGAGTGACCTTTATCTTTGTCTCTTCCTTTACTTCTTTCTTTTTCTTTTTTAAAGTAGGGCTCATAAATATCTTTATACTAAAATATATGTAACCATATACTTTTTATATTTATTTAATATATAGAAAGATATAAAAACACAACAACTAAAATAATATTTAGTAATTAACCTGAAGAGATTATTAGATGATAACTATGGATAAACAAAAAATTAAAAATACTTTTTTTACAATAACTTTTATTGCAATATTAATACTTATATTTTCCTTAGTATTCTTAGCAAAGAACATAGGTAAAGGAATTATTTGGGCTCTTGTTGTAATTGCTATAGTTTATGTAATATTTAGATTTAAAATTATATTACAATTAAAAGATTATGAAAGAGCAGTAATTTATAGATTTGGAAAGGTTGCGAGAGTTGGAGGGCCAGGATGGACGTTTTTATTTCCTTTATTAGAAAAGGGTGTACTTGTAACTTTAAGAGTTGAAACTATTGACATCCCTCCACAAGAAGTATTAACTAAAGATAATATTCAACTTGTAATTGATGGTGTTTTATTTATTTCAGTTAAAGGAGAACCAGCAAGTGTTATTAATTCTGTAGTTAAGGTTGAAGATTATAGAAAAGCAGCAACTATGTTTGTTATTGCATCACTTAGAGATGTTGTTGGTGAATTTGAATTAAATGAAGTAATTTCAAGTATTGAAAAAATAAATAAAACTTTAATTATTAAGCTTGCTGAGGTTTCTGGGGAATGGGGTATTAAGGTTCATTCTGTTGAAATAAGTCAAGTTAGAATACCTGAAGAAATTCTTCAAGCAATGCATGAACAAAAAGCAGCTGTTCAGAAGAAGCTTGCTGTTTATGAACTTGCTGAATCAGAGAAAGCAAAGATACTTGCAATTAAAGAAGCAACAGAACATCTTTCTGAACAAACAGTTGTTTATTATTATATTAAGGCACTTGAAAAAATGGCAGAAGGACAATCATCTAAGATTATCTTTCCAATGGAGCTTACAAATCTTCTTGAAAAGGTTTCAACAAACCTTCTTCACACAAGTAGGAATCACATAACACCTGGCGCTGTTGAAAAAGATTTAGATTTAAGTAAGATAGAAAAATATCTTCCATTCATACAATCATACATTACAGCAAAGAAGATAAGAACATCAAAAGTAAGTTTAGTTTCTAAAAATAAAAAGAAAGAAGAAAAAAATAAAAAGAAAGGAAAAAAATAAAGCGAGGTAAAATTATGAGTATAATTGATATTATAATAATAATTGTATTAATATTATTAATTACAGGGAATTTAACAATTTTTGCAGTTGGGCATTGGCTTACAATTGTGTTAGTAGTAATATTAATTATATGGGTAGTAAGATTATTAACGTCAGGAAAGAAATAGGATGTGAATGATTATGCCGTTACCTAAACCAATTTTAAAAGCAAGATTTATGCAGAAAAGATTAGCACATGAAATTAAAAGAACTGGAGCAAAAGCAAAAACAGGGAAAACTAAAGGTATTTGGTCTTATATTGGAGCTTCGAGAGAACATCAAATTGTAGAAGTAGAAAAACATCAATTAAAAGATGCAAGATATGAAAAAGTAAATAACGCATTAATTAAAGAAAAACAAAGAGTACGTGATAGTGCAAAAGGAAAAGGACTTATTGCTCAAAGAGAAGCTAAAGAAAAAATAATCGAACTAGAAAGACAATTTATTGAAAAATACGTAAATAAATCAAGAATAGATAATAATAGAAAAATAAGACAAGCAAATATAATAATTGAAAAGTTAGCAAAAGTTACATCAGAAGGAGATGTGCAATTATTTAAACGTGAAATACAGAGACATGGAATACTTGCAGCAGATGCAATTATTAAAAATTATGTGGACTTTATGAAAGTTAATAATCTAAATTACACGGAATTAACAAGACACGATGCCACAACCTTAATGTATTTATTAACTTCAAAGCTTCCACGCACAAAATAATAGGTTTGTAGTGAATAAGAAAAGAAATAATTATTTTTCTTTTTTTATTTTTTCTTCTTTTTTCTTGAACTTCCTTAAAAATTCTTTCTCGAATCTATCAAGGATTTGATAATTTATTTTTAACTTTTTATTTCCTCTATCTAGGATGAAATGAAGATAGTCTTCATCTACAAGTAGCTTATTGTTTGCTTTTAGAGGAAGAGCCATATATTGTGTTGCTGTAGCTTCTATTATGTACTTCCCATCCTTGGATGTGATGATTCCTGCCTTCTTAAGACCAAATTCAGAGCAAAATCTTAAGACTTCTTTTGCTTTCTCATAATCTTTAGTTCCAAAATGGAAGATAAAGGGCTCAACCTTAAACCAAATATCCATTTCCTTTGTATCTTCATCTAAATCTTTCTTAAGTTCATCAAAAGTTATTGTTCTATGATACCTTTTATGAAAATGAGATACTTCTTTATCCTCTAATTCATCAGTTGAAAGAAGCATTATTCTTCCTGCGCATGAGGAGGAAGTGAAGATATCTGGAATCTTTGTTACTTCATTTAAGAAAGGTATTAAGATTTCATCAACCTTTTTATCATCTATTGCTTTTTGAAGTGTTTCCTTATGATGCTTTTTAGTCATAGTAAACCTTTGATCTATTGAATTTTTATTATCTGATTGCATAAATATTCTTTTCCTTTAATTAAAACAAATACATTTATAATAAGTTAGATTATATATAATATAAGTAGATTAAGCTTTAAAAGTAATGTGTGAAAAATATGAATTATATTAAAAATATTTTATTTGTACTAATTTTATTAGGAATGGTTGTTATGGTTCCAAGTGTTAGAGCGCTTGAGTTACTTGAACCGATTTCACAAGACTTAACATATACTGACAAAATAGATTTAGGTTTTGCTGCACCTGGAGAAGAATTTTTAGTTAGCTTCTTAGTTTCAGAAAATGAAGATTATTATAATATAGACGTTATTCCATCACAAAGAAAGGATGTAATTATTGAAAACACAAAAAAAACTAATGAAAGTATATTTACAACAATTAGACTTTCAGAAGA
>JBAWVI010000015.1:0-14798 GCA_037147375.1 archaeon
CATATATTCCATCTTGCAAGGTAATTGGATAAAGATAAGTTATTTTTTTAGTTGTTGAATCGCTTATGTTTAATAGATCTTCAAGATTTTCTTGATTATCATCACAAATATATTTTTTTGGATTTATTGCTGGAGGAGTTTCAGTAAATGTTTTTATTTGTTCAGTATAAATTATATCTGGACGACTAATGTTTAGTGTATTTTGATTATCTGTATTTAGATCTAAATCAATAATAAATGCATTCCACTTCTTGTTTGTGCTTACTTTATTACATGTTTTCATAAATAAATTATAATCTGGAATTAATGGTTCAGATTTTAATATCATTGAAATTGATATTGCTTCTTGTTCAAGTGAATAAAGACCAGTGCTTGTTTTGTAGGTGTTATATGTGCTTAAGAATACAGCAAAGAAGATAATTAGACCTAAGAATATTGGAATTAAGCTTGGGAGGTCATCTCCAATAGCTCCAATAAATCCTTTTTTATTTTTAACCATATTTTATCAAATCAATCTAAACTGGTTCTGTTGTTAAATCTTTTTCAATGGCTATACAATTAAGATTAAGTCCAGGAGCCAAATCATTTTCTGGATACATATTTTCTCGAATATAATATCCACAACTTCTGTATCCGTACTTTTTTGCACAGGGCATTATATAAAAATAATTTTTATTATCTTTTACTTTTTTAATAAATAAAATTGTTGAATCAATTGAATCTGCTCTTGTTGGACTAAAATCAATACTTATGTCATTTGTATTCCAATTAACTGGTATTGTATAATATCTTTGTAATAATGGCTGGTCTTCTGGTTTAAATGCATTTATGAAAGTTATTTCTCCATTATAATCCACATCATATGCTGCAAGTATTTTTGTTTTTTTTAAATTCATGATTGTAATTACCATTTTATTTTCATATTTTGTTGTTAAATCAAATTTATGTGTGGATATATTCATAACATATGGAATTGAATATATAGACGAAGTGTTTTCATTTGTTTTTAACTTAACTGGGATATCAATGTATTTTATTGTGCAATAACTTTCAGAATCAATTCCTGATTTTAGTTCCTTTCCGGTTTTATATGCAAGTTCAAAACCTTGTCTTGTCATAAGATTTGATGATACTGTGTTCATAAAAAATAAAACAATAGCTGCAATAGCGGTTACAAATATTAAAAGATTAAGTTTAGATAAAGTAAATTCAATCATTTATTTTTGCACCCCTATTCCCACATTAATATTTATATACTTTTTAGAAAACAAAAATTTGCTGATATTTGATCGGTTGCTGTTGCAGCTCTAAATAATCTATATCTTCCTGGTTCGATTAGATGAAGATTCATTGGATCAATAGGTGCCCATTTAAGTTCATCTTCAGTACTTAATCCACATTCCTCTGGACTAGTTATAAAGTTCATTGTTGTTGGAAGTCCAGTACATATTGGAGATATAGGATATCTTATTCCTTTTTCTGTATCATTATAAACATATTCTAAGAGAACACAACTAACTCCATTTCCACAATACGCTGTACATTTACTTTGTACTTCATAATGATTTAATTGAATGCTTTCTGCTTTAGAATTAAAGCAAGCTTTTGTTTGGAAAGTTATATTTCTAAAAGTTAAGTCAGAGCCTAGAACAACATCACGAAGTGAGGTTACAAGGTCACCCATTTCTTTTCTTTTATCTCCAAGACAAGTATTTTCAGATAAGTTTTTTAGTGCATAAGTTCCTGCAAGGATTAACAATAACAGCAACAAGAATTTCAAAAGGTGCACTAACTTGTCCTTTTCCTATATCTTTACTTGAAATCATATACTAAAATATAATAAGAAGTATTTAAATTAGTTTTCTTTTAAGATAAGAGATTAATAGCTTAAAAAGAAAATTATTTATTAGCTATTTTATTTTTTGAGTTGTATTTAATCATTTTCTTTTTTTCTGCAAGAAAAGCAGGTTTAAGTGCATTTATATTACTGAATATATAATCTCTTTGTTCTTGGGTATAGGGTTTTTGAGTTATTCCCCGTCCCCTAAGAAGGTCCATAAACTCACCTATATAAATATCACAAAGTTTTGCTCCTTCAGACATAGATATTTCATCTTCAGAATAAAGTTTAATAGCAAGTTCTTTAGATATTTCTTTAAGCCCTATATCTATTGCTTTTCTATAAACTTGTGCTTTATCCATGAATGTATTTAATTTTACAATTAAAGCTACTTGATTAGTTGCTTTTTCATCAAGTCTTAGATTTACATTATTTAAAGCCATATTTATCACATTATTAATTTATTCATTTCTTCTATTTCATATTTATTAAATCTACCATTCATTATTAATAAATTTAAAGATTCTTTTGTATCTTCACAGGTAATAAATTTATTTTTATGCATTTCAAATAAAAGTAACCAAGATGTATACAATTTTAGATGTAAAGACTTGCAAGCATTTATTCCTTTTTTATCATCAATCAATATTATTTTATTTAATTCTTTTGCAAGAGCAATTGCATATAGCTCTCCAATATCTATTTTATATAATTTTGCAATTTCATTAACCATCTTTTGGCTAGGTTCTGAAATAACAATTTTTTGGTTCGTAACTAAATTTTCAATTTCAAAAGCATCTGAATAATTTTTTTCTTTACCTTTTAACACTTCACTATAAACTATTTTCGGGATATATATCTTTATAAATTGAATAAGTTTTATTAATAGTTTTGATTTAGATAATAATATTAAAGTTGATGAATCAGATATAACTATTTCCATTTGTTTACACCAAATATATATTATATAGAAAGAATTAAATATATTACGTTTTATTAAATCGTAACCTTTGGCTACATAACCCCTATAATTAATAAAATTTATAGGTTATTTTAATAAAAAGAATAAGTTAACTTAGTTAATTAACTAGCTTGTGCCTGTTGTTCCACCAGTAACTGTGTTTGATGGTAGAGCTGCTTTCTTTGCACTAGCTTTAACAGAGTTATTAAACATTGGTTTAACAACAGCTATTAGGATGATTGCAACAATAACAACAATAAGGAGCATATAAAGAGTATTAGATTCAGCTTGTCCTCTAGTCTCTTTAAGAGCACACTTCAAATCTGAAATTAATCTTTTCATAACTTAATTCATCCTAAATATATAATAAACAAAAATAATAAAAAGGGAAGGGGAAAAGAGAGATTTATTGAGCTCTCTTTGGAAATATTACACAATTTGTAACTCCAGGATCTGCACTATCATCAAAGGTTATATCTTCTGGTGTAAATTTGATTTTAGGACTATCTCCGCTACTATAAGCCTCAATTGATGCCATCAAATCATCTTGAGTACCATCACAGAGTATACCTATCATGTATTTACCTTTATCAGTTTTATCATAACCTATTGCAGTAGTTCCAATTGTACTAAATGTACCATCTAGTCCATTAATAGAAAATGCAATTTGTTGTCTATCAAGACCAGTATCATTTGTAACTCCACTTGCTGCTAATGAGTTTGTTTTTCCAGAGAATGTTACTGATTCAGTGAAAGCTAATGTACCTGGATTATTTATTTGAGTTTTTAGTAAAGATTGAGCTGCTTGAGATGGATCCCCACCAATATCTACATTTTTCATAATTATTGGTAGTAATACACCTAAAAGAGCAAGTGCAACAACTGCAGCAATTAATAATTGAAAAGTTGAGAATGCTTGTCCTTTCTTGTTTTTAATTTTTAAAATATTTGATAAATCTAACATTTTTAATCGTCCTCCTTAATCTAGACATAAATATTATATGTTTTTCAATTAAAACATTAAATCAAAACATATTTAAATGTATTTCTCATGGTTCCTTTAAACTATCTGATAGATTAGGTTAAAGCATACTGTTATTATTGTTGGAATTACTAGCATGAAAAGTATATCCCATACATGTATCCCTGGTTGTTGTCTTGATTGTTTGTAATCAAAAAGATGATTCTTGTATGAATATAATACTCTTCTTCTAATCGTCATTAAGTTCCATAAGGTACCAAATATAATTGCTGAAGTTACCCAAATTAAGGTAATTCCTGTTGTACCTGATTTTTGTATTAAAGGAACAAATATTAATTTCCAAAATAAAAGAATTAAACCTACAGTTATTCCTGATGCAAATATCATCTTAATTAGGTTTTTCATAAACTTACTCTTAATTAAATCAATTAACTTGTTTAATACTAAACTTAAGATAAAAAATACAGTTATTAGTATAATTATTGCAAAGATTACAGCAAGTATAATTAATCCAAAGAAGTAACCTAGCACTAAGATAATGATTGCAATTAAAAACCATTTAAGTTTGTTTAATATATTCATATTTTTTCAAATTTATTATTTAATCAATAGCTTCAGGATATAAACTACTATCAGGTCTTGTATTGAAATATAATGCACAATATGTTGGACAATCTGTAGAGGTATTTAATATAATTGCTCCTTCATCTCCATAATATCCACAATAAACATAAACATCTGTTTTCATGAATTTTTTATTAATACTAATAAAATCAGTTGATGAATTATCAAATCCAGGTCCTGATTTAAATAGAATACATTCTTTTGAATATCCTGTTAACTTAGATATCCTTTCTTTTGAAATTATCCCAGAAAGCATAACATCTTCGATAATAAATGGGGTTTGCGTAGTTACTCCCGGGCCCTTGCTTGCAGAAATAATTCCTTCTTCAAACTTAGCAGTACTAATAATAATAGATTGATTATTAACTCTCCCAACCATAACAATAATAATAACAAGAACAGCAGTTGCGAGTACAAAAGCGATTAAGAGGCGAAAGGATTCAGATGCTTCATCATCTCCTTTTTCATTCAAGCTTATTTTTTTAAATAATTTATTCATATTTAATTTTTCCAGTTAAGTCTATTTCATATCTTGGAAGAGAATGTTTTTTACTAAATTTTATTGATCTAATATTTCCTTCTTTGTCTTGCACATATAATTTATAACTATTTATATCTGCACCAATTACTTTTTTAACATTATTTAATTTTTTTAAAATATCATATTCTCTAGAACTACCTTTAACTAATTTAAACCCAAATATTTCTGCATATTTTGGATATTCATAAAAAATCCAAGAGTATGTTGCAATTTGGTCTAAATTATTTTCTTTAGCATGTTTAATTAATTTATTTCTAATATCTAGTGCTTTTTCTCTTGTAAGTCTACCATTAGATATAAAATCATGAATTTCAAGGATTTTATGATTTGCTCTAAATGTTAAATGATAATCTGGAGTTTTAATTTCCTTTCTATTATTAATTATGTTTGCAACTGTTTTTTGATTTAATAATTTTTTCCTTATTTTAATGAATTTTGGGCTTTTCATATTTTATCAATAATTTAAAATATTAAATTAGATGCAATTGTAGTTAATATAAATAAGATAATAGCTATTGGTAAGGTTTGTGCAATTCTTAGTTTAGCAAGAGTCATATTATCTTGTTCAACCATTGTAGTAAAGAATGTCATAATTATTACTATTTCAATAACATATATTGCAACTATGATTAAAAAGGTTGTTGGACCAGCAAGTTGACTTACTGCTCCCATATCAATAGAACCCATATTTCCAATACTTGAAACATCTATTCCACCAGTGTCAATTCCAGAGGTTGAGATTGATTGAAATGCACTATTCATTTCATCAAGGGTACCACTGTTTGCAATAGAGGTTAGAGTAGAAATAACAATCTTTTGTAAGGCTGTAGTGATTCCTAGAACTATTGGAGCAATGTACTTTGCCATGCTTGATAAAGTACCAGTAACACTTGAGATTAAGTTAGTTAGCATCTTTGAAACTTCATCAGAGTTTCTAAGTTGCATAGAGTAGGACATTAATGTTTTTGCAGCAACTGAAACACCAAGTTGAACAGAATCAACCATAAGTCTCATAGCACTATTAATTATGTTTGATGGATTATTCTTAAGTGCACCATAATTAGGATCAAATAAAGAAGAATTAAGATTAAGCCCTAAGATTCTAATGTTATCAATTGCTTTACCAAACACATTTTTAGCAATTAATGATTTTGGAAGGAAAGCTCTTGTATGAGCAAAAGCATCTTCAATTGGCTTATTTTCTCCTAGTCTACTTGCAATAACATATAATGCATCCTTAAATTCATCTTCCATTTTCTCAGTTTCAATTTGTACTTTTCTCTTATAATAACTTTCAGAGAATAAAAATAAAGATAAGATTAATGAAAATCCAATTAACATACCATAGATTAAAAAGTAAGGAGTTACATCATGTGCAGAATCTTGCCAAAACTCCCTTTCACTAGCACACATGAACTTTGGATCAATTCCTTTTTGTGTAACTTCTTGAGAAGTACAATTAAACTTAGCAAGAGAAATATCTTGCCCTTCTGTAATATACCCTTCCTTAATTAATATATTTTCTTTTGTTTTACCTAAAGTTCCTTGCAAGAATATACTTCCTGCAATTATTGCAACTCCAAGTATTATCATTAAAATAAAAACATTAATTGGTGCTTTTCCAATCTTAATAGTGTATCTTGGTGGAAGATCAGGATGATTTTGTGGAATATCTGGAGGATTATAAGTTGCTGGTCTACCTCTAATAATGTTTCTTGCAAACATAATACAAGCAAATGGGATAGCAATATTATAAATTAAGATTAAATAAATTGGTTTAGCAAGAGCTGAACCAGAGAATGCTGATCCTACTGGAAGAACTATAATTAATAATAAAGGAAGAAGAACACCTAGATAGAACATTGTCATTGTTGGTTGATTAAGTCCTCTTGCATAATCTTCAAGCTTATTCTTAATTGAAGCAAGAGTATCAGTCATTGTTTGATCAAGGATTGCATATCTTTTTGATTCACTTGTTTCAATAACTGAAGATCTAATCTTCATTAAAGCTTTTTTAAGTTCAACTGAAACATCTCCCCATTTGTAAGCTAGTTGATCAAGAGCTTCAGCAACTGATCCTTTTATTCCTACTTTAACTTCCCAAAGAAGTCTTTTAAGATCATCAGCAATCTTACCATGTCCATGGTTTGATGCAAATTCAACTGCTTTTTCAAGGTTAGGAACAAGTTTCATTGACATTATCATATAACCTAAGATTTCTGGAACAAAGGTTAGAGCTTTTATTTTTTCATCACGAACCTTTGTTAGAGGATAATTTCTAAATGTAATAAATGCATAAATAAATGCAATTGCAGGAATACCAATTGCAATTATGTATGGCATAATTGCGTTACCAAATAAGCTTATCATTGGTCCAACTGCATACATAAAAAGAATGAATGCTATTATTGCAGTAACTATTAAACCAAAAATTAAAACAAACTTAGTTGCTGCTGTGTATTCTTCTGATCGAAGATCCCAATCAAGAAAATCCATAGCTGCTTGAAATTCAGGATCATATTTAGAATTAGCACCAAGGCCAGGAAATCTTCTATAAATATTTCTACAAAAAGCAACGAACTTATTATCTTTTCTTTTAATTAGACGAGAATCATCAACCCCAAAATCTCGTGCCTCAACAGATATTCCTGAGTATATTTCACCAGGACTTCTTCTGTCTTTTATTTTTTCAACCATATTTTAGTCAACTATAAATATATTTAATCATATATAACATAAAAAGAAATATTTTTATATCTGTTCATTTACATTAGATTTAAGGAATAAGCAAAAATAAACAAAATCTGGTGATTAAATATGGTATTTATTATTAAACATGATGAAAAAACATGTATTGGGTGTGGAGCATGTGTTTCTGTTTGCAAGGAAAATTGGAAGTTTTCAGGAACAAAGCCAAAACCAATTAAAACAGAAGTTAAAGAGATTGGGTGCAATAAGAAGGCAGCAGATATTTGTCCAGTACAATGCATAAAGATAACTGAGAAGAAATAAAAGGTAGATAAATGAAAACAAAAATAAAAAAATTAACAAATAAACTTCTTGAACAAGACTTTTCTGGTTTTATTGAAACTTTATCTAATTTGCGTCCATCTAATGAATTAACACTAGATAAAGCAAAAGAAATATTAAAACAAAAGAAAAAATTCAATAGTATTGTTCTTGTTGGTTTACTTGATAAAAAAATAGTTGGAACTGCAACAATAATAATTGAACCTAAATTTATAGCAAATGGAGGAATAACAGCGCACATTGAGGATTTAGTTGTTAGAAAGGGTTATGAAGGGCACCATGTTGGTTCAATGTTAATGGTTAAAGCAATAGAACTCGCAAAAGAAAATAATTGTTATAAAGCTATACTTGATTGTAAAGAGCATTTAATTTCATATTATCAAAAATTTAATTTTGAAAAAAAAGCAGTTAATATGAAATTATATTTTTATGAAGATAAATTATGAAATTCAATAAACTATTATTTGGTCCTGCTGGTTTTGGTGGAGATGACCTAATACAAATACCAATTTCATCAAAGAACCCTACAGGCGATGCTATTCCTGCAATTAAAAAAGCAGGCCTTGATACTCTTGAAATTGAATTTGTTAGGCAAGTATATCTTAAGAATAGTTCTCAAGAAAAGCTTGATGAAATCAAAAACAATGCAAAAAAGCTTGATTTTCCATTAAGCATACATGCTCCTTATTTTATTAATCTAAATACAAAGGAAGAAATTAAACTTCAAAATAGTTATAGATATATTCTTGATTCTTTAAATGTTGGAAAAAAAATTGGAGCAAGAGTTGTAGTGTTTCACATTGGTTTTTTCCTAAAGGATGATCCAAAAGAAGCTATGAAAAAGGTTGAAAAAGAACTTATTTATCTTCAAGATAAGTTTAAAGGAGAGGTTCTTCTAGGAACTGAACTTGTAGGAAAGAAAACACAAATAGGATCTCTTGAAGAAATCTTAAGTTTATATGATAAGCTAGATCATAAGTTTCTTCTTCCAGTAATTGATTTTGCACATCTTCATGCTAGAGAAAATGGATTCTTTAAATCACAGAAAAACTTGGACGGTACATTTGAAATTCTAAAAAGTTATCCTGATGTGGTTGACAGAATGCATATTCACCTTTCTGGAATTAATTATACAGAAAAAGGAGAAAGAAATCACTTGATGCTAGAATATGCTGATATTCCTTACAAGAAGATCTTATCTGGTCTTAAGGACATTAAAGCAAAAGGGACACTTATCTGTGAGTCTCCAGATCCAGCAAAAGATGCAATACTATTAAAAAAAGAATATAAAAAATTATAAAAAAAGAAATCTTGAAACTTGTTTTAAACAAGTTCAAAATCTTTTGATGCACCTGGCTTATTCTTAATCTTATCAGATAAAGATACACCATCATCTACCTTGTGTTTAATTGTTGAACTTGATTCAACAAACTTTGTTCCACCAGGTTTAGTTGATTTCTTCATTTCATTTATTTTATCAATAGAATCAGATTTAACGTCTCCAGATCTATTACACATTGAGCATACATAGTTTCCATTTGCAGCATCAAACCTAACATTTAGAGAATAACATGCAGGACAATATTTATATAACACCATAATCAAATCACTTCTTTTTACCTTGTTTCTTTATTTTATTCATAGATGTTTTAATTTCATTAGATAATAAGATAGTTAATTAAATTTATAAATATATTGTATTAGATATTAGTAATTAAATAAACTTATCTCAATCAAATAATATTAGAAACTTGTGTGTGAATAAATATGGTTGATAAACTAATTAGTAAACAAAAGATAATTGCAAGCCCATTACCTAAACTTAATAAATATCTAAGCGATGATGATATTGAAGAAATTATGATAAATGGAATTGATAATATTTTTATAATTTCAAGAGAAAAAGGAAAAATCAAACTAGATTTTACGTTTACAGTAAATGAACTTGCGGATTATGTTGCTTATGTTATAGAGGTTACTGGTAGAAACTTTAAATCAAGAGAATTTATAGATGGAATATTACCAGATGGTTCAAGAGTTAACATAGTTTCTAAAAACGTTGCAAAAGAATATATTATAACCCTAAGAAAATATACTCAAGTACCATTAACTATACTTGATCTTATTCAAGATGAAACCTTAAGTGTTGATGTAGCTGCATATTTGTGGACAATTATTGAAGGATTTGGGGGTTTAAAGCCAGTTAATATCTTTATTTGTGGAGGAACAGCTACAGGTAAAACTACATTTTTAAATATTCTTCTTAAATTCATACCTTTAAATCAAAGATTAATTGTTATAGAAGATACAAGAGAACTTAATTTATCTTCTTTTGAAAATAGTGTTAGATTAGTTTCAGATATTTCTAATCCTGATAATTTATTAGATATTACTATAAATACACTTAGAATGAGGCCTGATAGAATAATTATTGGAGAAGTTAGAGGTAAAGAAGCTAAAGGTTTATTTGCAGCTATGGAAACAGGGCATGATGGATGTATGGCTACATTACATGCAAACAATAGTGCTGATGTAATAAATAAACTTTTATCTGATCCTATGAAAATACCAGAAGTAAATATTAGTCTTCTTAATGTTATTGTAATGCTTAAGAGAGAATGGAATTGGGATACTAAAAAAACTAAAAGAAGAGTTACTCAGGTTAGTGAAATTTCAAGAATAGGAAATATTAATTTAAATCACATTTATGATACTGGTAAAAATAATGATAACTTAAATTCAGAAATTAAATTATATTCATCTAAAATAATTGAAGAATTTGCTGAATTCTTTAATATCTCAAAAAACGAGGTTATTGATATTATTGGATATAGAGCACAAATACTTGATCATTTAGTTAAAACTAATAAAAACAAAAAATATACAACTTTAGAATTAATTGATATTTTTAATCAAAAAAGATTAAACTATATATCAATACTTGAAGATATTAAAAGACTTAAAAAATAATTGGTGAAACTATGAATATACAAGAAAGCAAAATAGGTGTTATAGCATTTGGAGTTAAAACAGGAATAATTACATTTGATGATAATATAATTGATGTGGTTGTAAATACATTTAAAAAAAATCCAGAACTTTTACAAAACAAAGATATTCTTTGTGTTGGGGAAGCAGTTACTGCAATTACACAACATAATACAGTTTACTTAAATGATGTTAAGGTTGAGATTAAAAAAAGATTAAAACTTAAAGATAATTCAGTTGTTGGAGTATTATTTCCAATTCTTTCAAGAAATAGATTTTCAATGATACTAAAAGCAATCTCAAAATGTGTTCCAAAAGGTAAAGTTATTGTTCAACTATCATTTCCAACAGATGAACAAGGAAATCCAATTTTAGATAAAACTTACACTATCAAGAATAACATTAAATATGAGGACTTAATTAAGGAAACAGATATACCTAAAGCTAAGAGACATTTACATCCAGAAACTGGACTTGATTATATTCAAGTATATAGAGATGTTATTGCAAATCATGGTAGAAAAGCAGAAATTTATTTATCAAATATGGTTGATCATATGATAAGTAAAAAACCAGATGCAATTATTGTTGCAAATGTACATGCAAGAGATGAAATTTTAGAAAAAGTTAAAAAGAAATTTAAAAACGTTATAACTCTTCAAGATATTTATTCTAATCCTAAGCAAAAGGTTTATAGTGAATATGGGCTTCTTGGATCAAACATCTTAGATCCTGAAAGAGAAATATTGAAGCTTGCTCCTCACTCAGCAAATAAACTTGCACTTGAAATACAAGCTAAAGTTAAAAAAGAATTAAAGAAAGATATTGAAGTTATTATCAAAGGAGATGGAGGATACAAGGATCCAGAATCAGGAATATATGAGCTTGCTGATCCTGTGTCTGCTTTTGGAGTAACTCCTGGTATAAAGAACAAGAATAGAATTGGAGTTAAAACTAAATATTTAATGCAAAAGTTATATACTGAAGGAAAAAAGAAAGAAGAAATATTAAAAATAATTGAGCAAGAAAAACAAAAGTTTCTAAAAGATAAAAAGAAAGATAATTTCAATGCACAAGGAACAACTCCACGAAAAATAGAAAACCTTGTTTCAGCTCTTGCAGATCTTGTGTCTGGTTCAGCTGACGCAAACACTCCAATAGTTGTTGTTAGGGGATTTATATAAATTAAAACTTAAAGAATAAATTTTATTCCTTTAATCTTATTTTAGATTTATCAAAATATATATAAATCCTTTATATATTATATTATCTGATTCATATGAATAAAGAAAAGATAATTATATCTATTAAAGATCTTAATAAGACTTTTAAAACAAAGGTGAGTGAGCCTGGAATTAAAAGTGGATTTAAAAACATCTTCAATCCTCAGTATAAAATAATTAAAGCTGTGAATAATATCTCTTTTGATGTACGTGAAGGAGAGCTTGTTTCGTTTATTGGTCCAAATGGAGCTGGTAAATCAACTACACTTAAAATGTTATCTGGTATCTTGCATCCAGACTCAGGAACTATTAAAGTAAATAATTTAAGTCCACAAAAAGAACCTCAAAAACTATCTTATAAGATAGGTACTATATTTGGGCAAAAACCACAATTGTGGTTTCATCTTCCACCAATTGATTCATTTAATCTATTTTCTAAGATATATGATTTAGATCAAAAGGAATTTAAAAAAAGATTAGAATATCTAATAAATAGTTTTGAAATAAATGAATATATTAATCAACCAGTAAGAAAATTATCACTAGGACAAAGAATGAGGTGTGAGTTTGTTCTTGCTCTTCTTCATAATCCAAAGATTCTTTTTCTTGATGAACCAACTATAGGAATGGATATTATTGTTAAGAAAACAATTAGAGAATTAATTAAAAAAATTAATGATGAAGAAAAAGTAACTGTTATTTTAACAAGTCATGATATGGGTGATATTGAAAGTATAGCAAATAGAGTAATTGTAATCAACCACGGTGCAATTGTTTATGATGATTCTTTTGAAAATTTAAAGAAAAATTACATAAAAAAGAAGATAATTAGAATAGTTACTGAAAATGAAATTAAAAACATAAATACAAAAGAAATGAAGATAATTGAAAAAACAAAGTATTCTCTTGAGTTTGAAATAAACACAAAAAAATTATCAATTCATGCAGTAATTGATTATCTTATGAAGGAAAACAAGGTTAAAGATATTTCAATTAAGGAACCACCAATAGAAGAGATAATTGAGGAAATTTACAAAAAGGAAGAAATACAATGAGCATCCTCAAAAGATTAAATAAATATAAAGAAATTGCAAAAATTAATTTCAAGAATAGTTTTGTTTATATCTGGGATAGCTTGGTTGGGAAAAGTGCATTTATTGCTTTAATTATATTTATTTTTGCTCAAATTTGGATAACTATATTTGCACTTAATGGAGTAGAAACAATTGAAGGATTTACTCTTCTAATGATGATTTGGTACGTTGTAATTGCTGAATCAATAGTTATATCACTTGGAATAATTATGATTGAAATTGGAAATGAAGTGAAATCAGGAGAAATTGCAAACTATTTAAATAAGCCTTATCATTATGTTCTATACAAATATGCACAAACAATAGGAAAAGCAATATTTACTTTTTTACTAACCTTTATTGTTGCTGGTCTTGTAGCATACTTAACTATTGGATTTCCTATAATTAAACTATATACAATTCCATTTATTTTTATTATTTGTTTCTTAGCTATAACCTTAAATTTTATATTAATGATGATATTTGGTTTATTTGCATTCTGGATAGAAGAAACTAGTGGTTTATATTTTATTTATCAAAAATTAGTGTTTACTGTAGGAGGTATGCTTGTTCCACTTGAAATTTTTCCTTTGTGGCTAGCAAAGATTGGTTTAATTCTACCATTTAGTTATATTGCATATCATCCTGCTAAATTATTTGTAATGTTTGATTTTATTTATTTTATAAATATTTTAATTGTACAGCTTGCATGGATAGTTGTATTTATGTGTATTTGTTTATTTGTTTATTCAAAAATTGCAAAGAAGGTGAGTATTAATGGTGGTTAAGATTAATACTATTAAGAGTTATCTTACTCTTCACTTAGCATACTTTAAGCTTGCATTAAAAACAGCAATGGAATATAAAGCAAATTTTATTATTCAAGTAATCTCAATGTTTCTAAATGATGTAGTTTGGATATTCTTTTGGGGAATATTCTTAACTAAGTTCAATAATATTAATGGATGGGCACTAAGTGATATGGTGTTACTTTATTCAATGATTACAATTGCATTTGGTGTTGCTGGACTTTTCTTTGGTGGACATAAAAGAATATCTAAACTTATTGTTGAAGGGCAACTTGATTATTTTTTAACTTTACCTAAAAACTCATTATTTCATGCAATTATTTCAAAGGGAAGTTGGTTTGATTTAGGAGATATCTTGTTTGGAGTAGTACTTGCTATAGTATTTGTACCTTTAGTTAAGTTACCATTATTATTAATATTACTTATCCCTGCAATAATTATATTAATTTCATTTGGAATAATAGCAGAATCATTATCTTTCTATATAGGTAATTCACAATCATTATCTAGTACTTTATATGAAGCTATAGTTACATTTGGAGCATATCCATTAAGTATACATCATGGTGTCACAAAATTTATTGTAATGTTTATTATTCCTGCAGGAATGATGGTAGGAGTTCCAGTTATTTTAATTAATCAATATTTTAATTGGTTATGGTTTCTATTAATATATGCATTTTCAATAGGAATATTTCTTATTGCAATTTATGTGTTTTATAAGGGA
>JBAWVI010000016.1:0-13692 GCA_037147375.1 archaeon
CTCCAAGTTGAAAAGGATATATATTTTTTAATTTATTTAGTTTTATATTATTTAAAAATCTTTTATAGGTTTTTGGAACTGGTTCAAAAGCATATATTTTTTTAATAACAGGACTAATAAATATAGAAAAATCTCCTGCATTTGCACCCACATCTATAACAATATTTCCCGCCGTTATATTTTGTATATTATAGTAATTATAGCAATATTCAATTACCACCAAATAATCAGTATTTTTAGTTAAATTAAATTTAAGCCCATTTTTTAATTCAACGGTTTTAATTATCTTTAATTTAAAATAGGTATTAAAAAAATAAGCTACCATAAATAAATAAGGTTTTTTACATTTTTTTGGGATTGCGTAAGTTAGTTTTCTAAATGCATTTATTTTTCGGAATATTAAATTCATAAAATATCTTTCTTCTTTTTTGTATTAATTTTATACTCTTTCTTATCTAACAGCTATTTTCTAATCTGTTTTTGGTTTTTCAAAAACCACATATATGTTTCTTTTATTCCTTTGTCTAGATTAGTTTTGTATTTCCAACCTAGCTTGCTTAACTTTGAAACATCTAAAACTTTTCTTGGTGTTCCATCTGGCTTTGTGCTATCCCAAAGGATCTTTCCTTTATACCCTACTGTCTTCTTTATTAGGTTTGCAAGCTGCTTGATTGTTATCTCTTTTCCTGTCCCAATGTTTAAAAATTCTGAAGTGATTTTATTTGCATCTACTTTTTCCATAAGATAAACTATTGCATCTCCTATGTCATCTGCGTACAGGAATTCTCTTTTTGCTTTTCCTGTTCCCCAAAGAGTTATTGTTTTTTCTTTGTTTATTTTTGCATTGTGGAACTTTATTATCATTGCTGGAAGAACATGACTTGAGTTTAAATTGAAGTTATCATTTATCCCATAGAGGTTGCATGGCATTACTGATAAATAATTTGTATTGTATTGCTTATTATAAGAGGAACAGAGCTTTATTGCCCCAATCTTTGCAATTGCATATGCCTCATTTGTTTTTTCTAGAGGAGAGGTTAGTAGGTATTCTTCTTTTATTGGTTGGGGTGCAAGTCTTGGGTAGATGCATGATGATCCAGGGTTAACTAGTTTTTTAACTTTGTATTTATAACTTGAATTAATAAGATTAAATGTTATCATTGTATTATTGTAAATGAATTCTGCGGGTTTATTTGAGTTTTCCATTATTCCTCCAACCTTTCCTGCAGCAATGAACACATATTCTGGTCTTTCTTTCTCGAAAAAGTTATCTACTTCTTGTTGATTTTCTAAATCTAGTTTCTTGTGTGTTTTTGTTAGGATGTTTGTATATCCTTTCTTTTCTAGGGTTCTAACAATTGCACTTCCAAGTAATCCTTTATGTCCAGAAACATATATTTTTGATTTCTTGTTCATAGTTTTACCTTTATTTCTTTAATTCTTCTAAATCTGATTCTATCATTATCTTAACTAATTCCTTGAATTTTGTTTTTGCACTCCATCCAAGAATTTCTTTTGCTTTTGTTGGATCTCCAAGTAACATATCTACTTCTGTTGGTCTGAAGTAGTTTTTGTCTATTCTAATTATTACTTTTTTTGTTTTCTTGTTTATTCCAACTTCTTTTACTCCTGTTCCCTTCCATTCTATGTCAATTTTTAGATGCTTACAGGATTCTTGAATAAACTCTCTTACTGAATGAGTTTCTCCTGTTGCAATAATAAAGTCTTCTGGGTTCTTTTGTTGTAACATTAGCCACATTGCTTCAACGTAATCCTTTGCATAACCCCAATCTCTTTTTGCATCTATGTTTCCAACATATAAGCATTTTTGTAAACCTAGGTTTATTTTACAAAGTGCTTTTGTTACTTTTTTTGTAACAAATGTCTCACCACGTCTTGGTGATTCGTGATTGAAAAGTATACCGTTTACTGCAAAGATGTTATATGCTTCTTTATAATTTTTAATTATCCAATAAGAGTATAACTTAGCTACTCCGTATGGGCTTCTTGGATAAAATGGAGTTGTTTCTTTTTGTGGTGTTTCAACAACTTTACCAAATAACTCAGATGTTGATGCTTGATATAATTTGGTTTTTTTTTCAAGACCAAGCAATCTAATTGCTTCAAGTAATCTTAATACTCCTAGACCATCTGTGTTTGCTGTGTATTCTGGAGTTTCAAATGAAACTAGAACATGGCTTTGTGCTCCTAAATTGTATATTTCATCTGGTTTTATTTTCTGAACAAGTCTTATAATATTTGTTGAATCTGTTAAATCTCCATAATGAAGTATGAATTTCCTTTTCTCATGTGGGTCCTTATAAAGATGATCTATTCTTCCTGTGTTAAAAGAACTTGATCTTCTAATTAGTCCATGAACAATATAGCCCTTTTTTAATAATAATTCAGCAAGATAAGAACCATCTTGTCCTGTAATACCAGTAATAAGTGCTTTTTTCATAATTATTTATATATAACAAATAGTATTTAATTATTTGGATTGTAGGATTTTGCTTGAGCATAAGTTATCTTATGCTCTCCTGTTCTTGTTTTTGTTTTGTAACCTATTTCATTCAGGTTCTTTTCTACTGTCACCTGAGTGTCTGACCCTAGGTCTTTCCTATAATGGTATGTTGCTATTGCTATGCTTGGTTTTTGTGCTAATCTAATGTGCTTTATGTCTTCTGTTATCTCTACCTCGCTTCCTTCTGCATCCATCTTTATGAAGTCTATCTTGTTTATGTGGTTTGTTCTTATAAACTCTGAAAGGGTGATTGCCTGGACTGTGATAAGAGAATCTTTTGTGTTTGTTTTAAAACTTCTTGCAACTATTCTTGATCCTGCTTTCTTCTTGAAGAATCTAAATGGTCCTGACTTGTTGTAAACTGCTTTATTGATTGAAATTATGTTCTTTATGTTGTTTTCTTGTATGTTTTCTTTTAATATCCTAAAGCTGTCTGGATTTGGCTCGAAGACATATATTTTTCCTGATGGACCTACTGCTCTTGAGATTGCTATTGAATAAAGACCATGATACCCACCAATATCTATGACTATATCTCCTTCCTTGATGTTGTAGTGTTTGTTGTATGCTTCTATTGAATGATTAATGTCATATATCATCTTTATATCTGTTTTTACTACGTATTCTCCAAAGTTTATTATGAAGTTTGTGGTTGTGTCTATGTTGCTGTGAATTGATTGCTTGAAGATCTCTTTAAACACTCTTGTTCCAAGCTTGATTTTCTTGAAATCTGTTTTGATTGTTTTATTATTTTTTGTAAGATAGATGTAATTGTCTATGTCTATCTTGTAATCTATTCCGTTTATAGTTAATAGAAGTTTATTCCAAAATGATAAAGTTAGTTTTGTGTCCATAATGATTGCTGCTTTTAGTTTTATTTAGGTTTAACATAAATAGTTATATTCTTTTTTATATCTAGATATTCATTATCTCTGTAAGGGTGTTTGTAACTTATTTTTAACACACATGCTCTTGATGTGTTTATTACTGTTGGGCCTTGAAGAAGATCAATTATCTTAACATTTATTAAAGCAGTTTGATCTGATCCTGCAAGGATTTTCATTGTTTTATAAACATCTGCTACATATATGAAATTATTACAATCTATTTTATCTCCACCGTTTTCAATTGTAATTCCAACAACATCTATGTTTATTGGATTGTTGTTTGTTAGTTTTAGGTTTAGATATTCTTCTGTAGTTGTGTTTAGGTTTTCATCATAAACAAGATTTACTGTTTCTTTACTTAGTGTTCCTGTAAACTTAATTAAAGGTTCTTTTATTTCAATCTCTATTTGGAAATTTTGATCCTTTGTAAATGAGCTTGATCTTACGTAAAGAGTTCCTGTTATTGTGTCTGCTTTTGCACTAGCAGGAATAATTAGACCAATTAGTTCATCCTTTATCTCTTTCTTATCAACCATTGTTTGATTTGCAGGTATATTAAACCAGCTAGTAACATCTCCGTTGTTACTTGAGTTAACATCTATTTCATATGTTATATCATTAATTATTACATTGTTCTTTGAATTGTTTATTTTACAAGTGAAGGTCTTTGATTCTCCGCTTGTGAGTGTGGTTTTCATGCTTGTTAAGGTAACTGTAATTTCAGGTTCCTTTAGAACATTTGTGGTTGTGGTTTTTCTATCAAGCTTGTACTTTATACTTACTCCAAGTGATTGCTTATCTCCTACCTTTGCAGTTTTTGGAAGTCTGAAACTAAAAATTACATTTTGCTTAGTTTGAGCACCAATTCTAAAAAGAGATTTGTCTTGGGCAACGTTATCAATATCAACTATTTGAAAATCATTAATATCTTTAATTATTCCTTCAAATTTTAGATTATCTAGATTATAATCTGTTGTTGGGCTTGTGTTTTCAAGAGATACATTAAGTTGTAATTCTTGTCCTGCAAACACTTGTGCAGGTGCTGTTACATCAGTAATCTTAAGCTTAATGTTTTTTTCAAGAACTACTGATTCTGTTGTGTCTGTTTTTACTGTTATGGTTCCTTTCTTAGAAGAATAATCTTTATTTTGTGCACTATACCAATATGTTCCTTTTGTTAATTTAATTCCTTCTCTTGCAGTTGTTTTTTCTAAGTTTCCAAGCATGCTCTCATCTTTTGAGATTAAGATGCTTGCGGGAATTGCTTGTCCTTCTGTGTTCTTAGTATCAAAGGTGACAACTGCATTATTAAAAAATAAGAAATATACAATGACACATATAATTCCAATAACAATTAACCAAGTTATTGTGTTTTTAATTAACTTACTATTCTTTCCTTGGTTTTGTGATCCTGAGTAATCTCTATCATCTCTATCCCTATCTCTATCTCCAGAGCCTCCTCCAAATGGATCATAATTACTCATAATAGTTCTTTTCCTAGCCTTTTAATTATTGTTTCTTTAGTTCATGACTTGCTTTAGTTAAAGCATACCTTGTTGTTAATAATTCATCTTTAAGTTCTTTAATTAATTCAAGTGCTATCTTTTCTTTCTCAAGCTGAGCATTATCAAGATGTGTTATATCGTTATTAAGTTGCTTAATGTTTCTATAAATGTTTGCAAGTTCCTGTTCAAGATGAACTATATGTATCTTAAGTAAGGTTTGATTTTGCTCAGTTGCTTTGGTTTTAGAAAGAAGCTCAGATTCAAGATTAGAAATCTTAGATACAGTCATCTTCTCTTTAGCTTCAAGCCATCTATATTCTTCAACTTGTTTATTAAGTTGTAAGATCTTATTATCCTTTTGAGAAACAAGATTCATTAATTGTTCACTAGATCTTCTTTGTGCTCCAATATCTATGTATTTACTTTCTATTGTTTTTTTAGCTATTTCTAGATATTGAATAAATATGTTTAATTCGTTTTTAACTTCTTCTTCAAGATCATAATATCCTTGAGGTCTAGTTATTGCTTCTTTAATGTTAAGTAAATCATTAGTTATTTCTTTTTTATTAAGTTCTAGAAATAAGTGCTTATTTACTTTATTTGCTAATATTAAGAAGTTTTGATGAAATATATCTAACTTCTTAGGATTAAGCTCAGAAACATATTGAAGATGTGCTTCTCTGTTTGTTTCAAATATATCTTTTGCAAGTGTTTCAAGTGATGCTTTAAGTAAGCTTAATGTTTTTATAATTTCTGTTTTTTCAAGAGTGTGAAGAGGATAATTTATAACTCTATAACATTCTCTTGTTTTAGATAATAATAAATCAATTTTAGTATATATGTCATCCATTTTTAATCATTATTTTTAGTTATATATATTAATTTACTTAATATATAATATACTGTTACATTTAATAATTTTTGTATTTATAGTATATAATAGGAATAAAGAGTTTATAATTATTAGTGTAGAATAAGAAAGGTGATTAATTATGAATGAGACTATTAAGAATTTAACAAAAGCATTTATTGGAGAATCAATGGCAAGGAATAGATATACTTTCTTTGCAAGAATTGCTCAAAAGGAAGGATTTGAACAAATTTCAAATATATTTTTAGAAACTGCTGAGCAAGAAAGAGAGCATGCTAATAATCTATATAAATTAATTAACGAGCTTAAAAAGAAAGAAGGAAAGAAGATAGATTCAATTGTAGTTGAATCTGAAGCTGGTGTTGTTTATGGAGATACTATTGAAAACCTAAAAGCATCAATTGCTGGAGAAAATTATGAACATACAACAATGTATCCTGAGTTTGCTAGTATTGCTGAAAAGGAAGGGTTTCCTGAAATTGCAAAGAAATTAAGAGCAATTGGGGTTGCAGAAACTCATCACGAAGAAAGATATGTAAAATTATTAAAAGAAGTTGAAAATAGTACTGTATTTAAGAAAACAAATAAAGTTTATTGGATTTGTATTAAATGTGGATATATGGAAGAAGGAACAGAACCACCAAAAGAATGCCCATCATGTGGTCATGCAACTTCATTTTTCCAAGTACAATCAGAGAACTATTAAATTAAGTAAAAAAGAGGAGATGAAAGAATTATGACAAAGGTTGGAGAGAAATATAAATGTTCAATTTGTGGTAATTTTATAGAAGTTAAAGAAGCTGGGGGAGGAACCTTAGTTTGTTGTGGTAAGCCAATGAATCTACAAGGAGATGATGGAGTAAACCCTACTGGTGACGAGCAAAAGCATGCTCCAGTTATTGAGATTAAGGGAAATAAAGAAATCTATGTTAAGATTGGAGAAGTAGAACATCCAATGACTCCAGAACACTATATACAATGGATAGAGATTAACGTAGATGGTTCAATGTATGTTAAGAGTATGAATCCATGGGATAAGCCAGAAACTACATTTAAGATTCCAATTGGAAGAAAGATAATTGCAAGAGCAAAATGTAATATACATGGTGTTTGGAAAACAGTTTATAATGGTCAATAAATCTTGACCATTAATTTCTTATTTTTTTCTACTAATAATAAAAAATTATTTATTAATGTTATATTTGTTGGACACTAATTTTAGTAAATAATTTTTTTTAAAAACAATCAATTTATATATCTTTTCATATACTTATTATATATTTATAAATAACTAAAAGGTATCAATTGATGATTATGAAAAAAAATATTTTAAAAGATGATGTAAGATATCCGAATCTAAGTACTGTACTTATGATAGAAAATTACTTGAGAGAACATAAGGATATGCCAACTAAAATGTCAATCTTAAAAGAAAAGCTTCCAAAGAAGATGATGCATAATACCCTAAAAATTGCTTTAGATTATCTTTACATTAGCGGAAAGATAATTTATGGCCCAAAAGGTTTTCAATGGACCTATGAAGAACCAAAAGAAATTAAAAGTTTTTTAAAAGATTCTTATGAATTTAAATATGATGCAAAAAAAAGATAATTATGAGAAGTCTAATTTTAAAAATTAATGAATTGAAAAAATCTAAGATAAACACTTTAATTGAAAAAAGAGCAAAGGAATTTATTAATTTTAAAAGAACAAACAAAAACTTATTTTCTGAACTTTGCTTTTGTACTCTTACTGCAAACTATAATGCAGAGAAAGCAATAGTTATTCAAAAAAAGGTTGGAGAAGGATTTCTTTATTTCTCAGAAGATAAGTTAAAAACCAAGTTAAAAGAACTTGGATATCGTTATCCAAATAAGCGTGCAGAGTATATTCTTGTTAATAGACAATATTATCCTCATCTTTCAAAGATTCTAAAAGATAGTTCTGGAGAAACTTTAAGAGAATGGATAGTTAAGCACATTAAAGGACTTGGATTTAAAGAAGCAAGTCATTTCTTAAGAAACATTGGATATCCTGAGTATGCAATAATTGATTTTCATATCGTTGATCTTCTTGAAAAAGAAAAACTAATAACCAGACCAAAGAATCTAAGTCCAGAAAATTATATTAAGATAGAAAAGGTTCTTTCAAAGCTAGGCAAGAAGGTTAACCTGAACTTAGCAGAACTTGATCTCTACTTATGGTATCTTGAGACTGGAAAGGTTTTGAAGTGATTCCTTTAGCACCTGTTTTTGTAAGACAAACGCATACATATTTAAATTGATTGGATTATATATATATTTATGATTCCGGATTTAAAATCAAAACCAAAAATAGTAATCGATGCATCCTTCTGGATTAACATAGTTTATCTTGGGCTTGAAAAATATTTAATTAAATACTTTGAAGTTTATTTTGTTTCAAAAGTGGAAGAAGAGATATTAGATGAAAGCGATTATAAGATATATGATTCAGAAGATATGGAAATATACTCTAGATTAAAAGATAGGGGATTAATAACTATAAAAGATCCACAAAACTTTTTAACGAAATTATTTGATAACTTACAAGCAAATTCAGGAGAGTTATATAGTGTTGCACTTGCAATTGACGAAAATATGATTATTGCTACAGATGATAAAGGGCCAATTGAATATTGTATTCAAAATAATGTTAAATTTATAAATTCAGTTCATTTTTGTTTGTATTTATATAATAAAAAAGAAATAAATTTTGAGGAAACTCAGAAATATTTTAATTTATTAACAAATAAAATTAAACAAAAATATATTGATGAAGGAAGATATTATTTAAAAAATAAAAAGTGAAAAATTATGAATGAAAAAGATATATATAAATTAAAAAAATCAAAAACAGTAAGATTATCAGACTCTGCAGTGAAAAATATTAATTATATGGTCAATGAAACTAAAATAAGCGAATCTGAGTTATTAAGATCAATTATTGAAAAAGCAATTACAGAATATAGATTAAAAAAAGCATTAGATGCAATGAGACATACAAATATTTCAACATCTGGTGGTGCTAGAATTGCTGGTTTAAGTTATAGAGCATTTTTTGAAAAAGTGGTTGAAAGTGGAGTATTATCTGAACCAGATGAAGTGAATGTTGTTGATGATAATTTTGACATTAATAAACACATAGATGATTTTTTAAAAATGATGGATAATGTTTGTGTTGTAATTCCAGAAAAGAAAAACAAACAGAATTCAGAAGATTATAATATTGGAGGAGGACTTGATAAAGTACATAAGTCAATTAAAAAATCAAAAGATCTTAAAATTAAAAAAATCAAATAAGTAATTATTTTCTTTAAATTTTGCTTGGTCAGTAACCCCCTCTCGAAAAGGATATACACTACAAAAATATAATATATATGGTGACTTTAGATGATCGATGATAATAAGAAGTTGGTTGTATTTGAAGATAAAAAGATTAGGAGAATTTGGTATAATGATGATTGGTGGTTCTCTGTTGTAGATGTCGTGGGAGCATTAACTGATAGTGATAATCCGAGAAATTATTGGAATATGATTAAAATAAGAGAAAACGAATATAGTGGAATTGAACTGTACACAAATTGTGTACAGTTGAAATTAGTAGCAGAAGATGGGAAATTAAGAGAAACTGATTGTGCAAATCTTGAGGGAATGTTTAGAATTATTCAATCTATTCCATCAAAGAAAGCAGAACCATTCAAATTATGGCTTGCAAGAGTTGGAAATGAAAGAATTAATGAAATGCACGACCCTGAACTCACAATAGATCGTGCAATGAAGGATTATTTTAGAAAAGGTTATTCAAAAGAATGGATTAATCAAAGACTAAAAACAATTGAAGTTAGAAAAGATTTAACTGACGAATGGACTAGAGTTGGAATAGAAAAAGATTCTGATTATGCAATTCTTACAAACGAAATTACGAAAGCTTGGTCTGGAAAAACAGTTGGAGAATACAAAGACTTAAAGAACATTAAGAAAGAAAATCTTAGAGATAACATGACTAATCTTGAACAGGTTCTAAATATGTTAGGAGAAGTTACAACTACTGAAATATCAAAAGTAAGAAATCCAAAAGAATTTAATGAAAGTAAATCAATTGCAAGAGAGGGTGGAGAAGTAGCTGGAGATGCTAGAAAAACTATTGAAAAGAAGTTAGGTAAAAAAGTAATTACTAATAAAAATAATTTAGGTTTAAATGAAAGTAGATTATTAAAAGATAAATAATTGGTTATAACTTAAGTATATTCTTTCTAATTAAAAATATCTCCTCTATTAAGTATTTAAGATATTTTTATATAATATTATTATTAATTTCTGGATTTTGCTTAATCAATTAAAAGATGGGATTAAATCAACTATAACTGAGCCATTAAATGGGCCGTTAAATAAGCCATTAAATGAGCCACTAAATGAGCCACTAAATAAAATTGATCTTATATTAAATTATATATTTAATCATCCTATGTGTAAAAGAAAAGATATTAGTAAGAATACAAATATTTCCTTAGGTGCCCTAAAAAGAAACTTACAAAAATTAATTGATAATAACAAAATTCAAAAGATTGGGTCAGATAAGACAGGTGGATATATAGTTAAAAAATAAAATTAACTACAATTTATAATCTCATCTTAAATATAAAAGTGCAAGGGACAGGATTCGAACCTGCGAAGCACTAAGCACATGGTCCTAAGCCATGCCCCTTTGACCGCTAGGGTACCCCTGCAATAGCCTTTCTCACTATGAGAAAGCCTAGGGAAAGAAACTTCCCTTCCCTAAAATCTACTAAAAAGAAACTAATCCCCAAAAGAATACGCTCTTTCTAAATATCTTCTAAACCAATATATATTTATATTATTTCTTTTCATTATATATGTATAAATAAGGTTATTGATGATTATGATTGAAGAAAAGAAAAGAATTGAAAGATTTGAAGAAATGATTCAAACTAGAGGATTTTATTTTCCAGCAGCAGAAATTTATTCTAATTCTTTTGCAGGATTCTTTGAGTATGGACCTATTGGAAATAAAATTAGATTAAACATAGTTAATTTCTGGAGAAGAGAGCTTGTTCAAGCACAAAGATTTCTAGAAATATCTGGAACCTTAATCTTACCAAAGGATGTATTTGTTGCATCAGGTCACTTAACTTCTTTTGATGATCCAATAGCAACTTGCCTTAAGTGTAAGGAAACATATAAGCTTGATAAATTAATTTCTACTAAAACAGGAGAAGATGTTCCTGAAAAACTATCTGATGATGATTATAAAAAATTAATTGAAGATAATAAGATTGTTTGTGAAAAATGTAAAGGACCTCTTGGTGAAATAACTAGATTTAATTTAATGGCTCCAATTAGTGTTGGAGCACAAAAAGGAAACATAGGTTACTTAAGAGGAGAATCTTGTCAATCAATCTTTCTTGATTTTCAAAGATTATATAAAACAGGAAGAGATACATTACCAATTGGAATCTCCCAGCATGGTGTAGTTTATAGAAATGAAATATCTCCAAGAAATGGACTATTAAGAGGAAGAGAGTTTGAACAACTTGAATCAGAATTGTTCTTTGATCCAGATAAAATAAATGATTATGATTTATCTAAAATCCAAGATTATAAGATTAGATTTAAATTATTAAAAGATAGTACAGAAAAAGATTATTCAATTAAAGAAATAACTAATAACAAGATAGCTGTTGGTAACATAATTTCTTATTATCTTCAAGTTATGCAAGAGTTTATTGAAAAACTTGGAATCTCTCATAATCAAATTAGGTTTAAAGAAGTTTCAAATGATGATAGAGCATTTTATTCTTTACAAACATTTGATTTTGAAGTTATGTCAAGCTTTGGATGGATTGAGTTATTTTGTTTAAATTATAGAACTGATCATGATCTTTCAGGACACTCAAAAGGTTCAAAGAAAGACTTATCAGTTAAGGAAGATGGAAAAGTAATTATGCCACATGTTCTTGAAGTTTCATCAATTGGACTTGGTAGATTATTTTATGTACTTCTTGAAAATTCATTTAAAGTTAAAGTTGAAAAGGAAGAAATAAGAAATATTCTTTCAATTAAACCAAGAATCGCACCCTACTTTGCTGCTGTTCTTCCTCTAGTTAAGAAAGATGGTTTGTTTGAGAAAGGAGAAGAGGTTTTACAAGAAATCTTGGACAGTACAGGTGGAATTTTTGAAGTCTTCTTTGATGAGAAAGGTTCTATTGGAAAAAGATATGCTCGTCTTGATGAGATTGGATGTAACTATTGTATAACAATTGATCATCAGACACTTGAAGATAGTACAGTAACAATTAGAGATAGAGATAGCTTCGAGCAAAAAAGAGTAAAGACAGATGATCTTTCTCAAATCTTGCTTGATTTATATTTTGAAAAGAAAGAATTTAAGACAATCTAATGGATCTAATGCAAATGTCAATAAAGAAATATTTTAAAGGCGGGATATTAACTGCTATTGGTTTTCTTTTATCTCCTTTATCTTGGTGGAATGATTTAATTATTAATATACCTTTAGCTTATCTTTTTTCTTTTCTATTATCCTTAGTTATTAAAGGAATATTCTTAGAATCAATGGTTTTCTTTTATTGGTTAACAAACATACTTGGTCTTTGCTTGATGCACTATGGACTAAAGAACATGAAAAAGAAAAATCTTACTTACACAAGATACACAAAAAAAGATTTATTAATGGATATAATCTTTGCTCTTCTTTATACGTTGTTGATTGTATTATTAATAAAGTTTAAGATATTAAATTTACCAATGGAATATCTTAGTTAATTTAATCTGTTATTATTTTTTCTCCCTTAATCTTGTGTTCAATTAGTATATCATAGAACTCAGTTACTGCTTTTTGTGGACCAGAGATTAAATAATTCCAATCATCTTTATTTTCAATTTTACTAAATACTTCAAAGAATAATTCTTTAGGTTTTTTAGAACTATCTTCTTTAGTTACAAGTGAGTAATATGCAAAGTTTGAATTTTGTTTTTCAAGTTCATAAAACTCATCATTATAAAAGAAATCATCATAATGGCTATTAATATAAATTAGTTTAAGATTATATGATTTATCGCTTGCAATTAAATGAATTAGTGATCTATAGGTAGATATTCCTGATCCAAATGCAACAATTAATAGATTCTTTGAATGAATTCTATCAAGTAAAGTTTCTCCTAAAGGACCTTTATAATAAAACATATCTCCTTTTTTAAGTTTAGATATTTTAGTTGAATAAAGTCCTTGATTAATTACTCCTATATAAAGTTCAAGGAAATCTTTAGTACTAGCACTTGAGATTGTGTATGGTCTTGGAGGGATTAAGTGTCCAAACTTATCCTTAAGATAGAGTTCTATATACTGTCCTGGCTTAAAATCCATAGGTGTATCTAAAAGCAATCTATAGTGCTTGTTTTTAATTATCTTATCATATACTCTGGCTTCTTTAATTAGCATTTCCATATTAGAATAGATACCCTAATACCTTTAAATCCTTTTGCTTTCCTATATAATATATTGTAAGCCCTTGTAGCTCCAGTGATAGAGCGGTTGTTTCGTAAACAACAGGTCGTGGGTTTGAATCCCACCAAGGGCTTTTTACTAAAGGTTAAAAGCCCACTATTTAAAAGCTTTTCCTTTTATATAATCTATATATGAACGGAAGAAGTATTCACAATTTTGAGAAGAGAGTTTCTCAAGCACAAAAATCAATTGAGGCATCATCTATTTCTAAGACTAATAAACAACTCATATCTTATTTTATTGATGAGTGTTATAAATCAGGGATAGGTGCTGCAAGAATAAGCAAATGTATCATAACAATGAAGCTTATTGCACAATCAATGAATAAAGACTTAGATAAGG